>DATEJJ010000361.1:0-13226 GCA_035278125.1 Rugosimonospora sp. | reverse complement strand
GGTCCGGTCGCGGGTGTGCTGCTGGGCCTGGTCGCCTGGCTGTCCGGCGGTTCGCTGGGCGGCGGCCGGCTCGCGGTGACAGGCCCGGTCGGCTGGGAGGTCGGGCTGGTGGCCGCCGGTGTGGTGGCGCTGGGTGCGCTGATGGCCGCGGGCGCCACGTACGTGCTGATCGGCGTCCGCCGCCGCTGACCCGGGTGGTCGGCGGCGCCCGCCGCCGGTGACACTTCCGGCAAAGGCCACCGGTAGGCTGCGGAGGTGATGCAGCGTCAGGGACCGGTCCGGGACCGGGCCGCCCGGCTCGTCGTGCTCGTCTCCGGCTCCGGCAGCAACCTGCAGGCCCTGCTGGACGCGTGCGCCGACCCCGGCTACGGCGCGCGGGTCGTCGCGGTGGGCGCCGACCGGGACGGGATCGAGGGGCTCACCCGGGCGGCCAAATGCGACGTGCCCGCGTTCGTGCACCGGGTCCGGGACCACGCGCAGCGCGCCGACTGGGACCGCGCGCTGACCGCGAGCTGCGCCGCGTACCAGCCGGACCTGGTCGTCTCGGCCGGCTTCCTCAAGCTGGTCGGCCCGGCCTTCCTGGCCGCGTTCGGGGACCGCTACATCAACACCCACAACTCGCTCCTGCCGGCGTTCCCGGGTATGCACGGGCCGCGCGACGCCCTCGCGTACGGGGTGCGGGTCACCGGGGCCACGCTGTTCTTCGTGGACGAGGGTGTCGACACCGGGCCGATCATCGCGCAGGTCGCGGTGCCCGTCCGGGACGAGGACACCGAGGAGAGCCTCACCGAGCGCATCAAGACCGCCGAGCGGCGGCAGCTGGTCGAACAGGTCGGGCGGCTGGTGCGCGAGGGCTGGACCATCACGGGAAGAAGGGTCACGTTCTCATGACCGAGTTGCGGCCGATCCGCCGGGCGCTGATCAGCGTGTACGACAAGACGGGGCTGGAGGAGCTGGTACCCGCCCTGGTGGCGGCCGGGGTACGGATCGTCTCCACCGGTACCACCGCCGCCCGGGTCGAGGAGCTGGGTGCCACGGTGACCCGGGTGGAGGAGCTGACCGGCTTCCCGGAGTGCCTCGACGGGCGGGTCAAGACGCTGCACCCGAAGGTACACGCGGGGCTGCTGGCCGACCTGCGCCTGCCCGAGCACGAGCGGCAGCTGGCCGAGCTGGACGTCGAGCCGTTCGACCTGCTCGTCTCCAACCTGTACCCGTTCCCGGAGACGGTCGCGTCCGGTGCCGACTTCGACACGTGCGTGGAGCAGATCGACATCGGCGGCCCGGCCATGGTGCGCGCCGCCGCGAAGAACCACGCGAGCGTGGCGGTGGTGACCTCGCCCGCGGCGTACCCGATGATCCTGGCGGCCCTGAGCGCCGGTGGCACGACGCTGGCGCAGCGGCGGGCGCTGGCGGCGCGCGCCTTCGCCGACATCGCCGAGTACGACGTGGCGGTGGCCGACTGGCTGTCGGTCAAGGAGTCGCTGGACGCCGGCGGCTGGTGGCCGGAGTTCGCCGGCCTCGCCGTGCGCCGCGCCGCCATGCTGCGGTACGGCGAGAACCCGCACCAGCAGGCCGCGCTGTACGTCGACCCGACCGCGCCGCGGGGGCTGGCGCAGGCGACGCAGCTGTCCGGCAAGGAGATGTCGTACAACAACTACGTCGACGCGGACGCGGCGTGGCGCGCCTGCCACGACTTCACCGAGCCGTGCGTGGCCATCATCAAGCACGCCAACCCGTGCGGCATCGCGGTCGGGGCGGATGTGGCCGAGGCGCACCGCAAGGCGCACGAGTGCGACCCGGTGTCCGCGTACGGCGGCATCATCGCGGTCAACGGCGAGGTGACCGTGCCGCTGGCCGAGCAGATCGCGCCGATCCTCACCGAGGTGGTGGTCGCACCGTCCTATGCGGACGGTGCGGTGGAGGTGCTGTCCCGCCGCAAGTCGCTGCGGGTCCTCGTCGCTCCACAGTGGAGGCCGGAGGCGGTGGAGTTCCGCCAGGTGTCCGGCGGGCTGCTCGCGCAGACGACCGACCGGATCGACGCGGCCGGCGACGACGCTTCCACGTGGAAGCTGGTCTCCGGCGAGCCGGCCGGCCCGGAGGCGCTGCGGGACCTGGAGTTCGCCTGGCGCGCGGTGCGTTCGGTCAAGTCCAACGCGATCCTGCTCGCCGCCGGTGGAGCGACCGTGGGCGTGGGCATGGGCCAGGTCAACCGGGTGGACTCGGCCCGGCTGTCGGTGGCGCGCGCGGGCGACCGGGCGGCCGGCAGCGTGGCGGCGTCCGACGCGTTCTTCCCGTTCGCGGACGGGCTGCAGGTGCTGATCGACGCGGGCGTGACCGCGGTGGTGGAGCCGGGCGGCTCGATCCGCGACGAGGAGGTCGTGGCCGCGGCCCAGGACGCGGGCATAACCCTCTATTTCACCGGTACCCGTCACTTCTTCCATTAGTTTGGCGCTCGCTCCGCGAGCGGCGCGGGAGCGGCTGCGCATCGTGGCAGGCGCTGGGGTGGGGTTCGACGGCGCGGGGGACCAGGGGTGGTTCCTGGGTGGCGCAGCGCTCCCGCGCCCAGGCGCAGCGGGTACGGAAGCGGCAGCCGGACGGCGGATCGATCGGGGACGGTACCTCCCCGGCCAGCCGGACCGCGCCGCGCCGCGCCCGGGCCACGGCCGGGTCCGGTACCGGCGCGGCGGCCAGCAGGGCCTGCGTGTACGGGTGGGTGGCGCGCTGGTAGATCTCGGCGCCGGTACCGGTCTCCACGATCTTCCCCAGGTACATGACCGCCACCCGGTCACAGACCTGCCGTACCACGGCCAGGTCGTGCGCGATGAACAGGTAGGCCAGGCCCAGCTCCCGCTGTAGCCGGGCGAGCAGGTTGAGCACCTGAGCCTGGACCGACACGTCCAGCGCGGACACCGGCTCGTCGCAGACCAGCACCGACGGGCGCAGCGCGAGCGCGCGGGCGATGCCGATACGCTGCCGCTGGCCGCCGGAGAACTGGTGCGGGTACCGGTTGATGTGCTCCGGGTTGAGGCCCACCAGGTCGAGCAGTTCGCGGACCCGGGTACGCCGCTCGCCGCGCGGGGCCGCGTCCCGGTGGATCGCGAACGGCTCGCCGACGATGGCGCCGACCGTCATCCGCGGGTTCAGCGAGGTGTACGGGTCCTGCAGCACCATCTGCACGCCGCGGCGGAGCCGGCGCAGCTCGGGTCCGGACATCCGGTGCACGTCGCGCCCCTCGAACGTCACCCGCCCGGCGGTCGGCGTCTCCAGCCGCAGCAGCAGCCGGGCCAGCGTGGACTTGCCGCAGCCCGACTCGCCCACCACGCCGAGGGTCTCGCCCGGGTGCAGGTCGAGCGAGACGCCGTCCACCGCGCGTACCGCGCCGCGCCGGCTCGGGAAGTGCTTGACCAGGTTGGTCGCGGACAGGATCGGCTCAGCCAAGCGCGGCCACCTCCCGGGCGAAGTGGCAGGCGGACTCCCGGCCCGGCCCCAGCGGCGCCAGCACGGGCACGATCACCCGGCACGCCGGCTGGGCGTACGGGCAGCGGGGGTGGAACGGGCAGCCGCCCGGCACCCGGGTCAGGTCGGGCGGCAGGCCGTCGATGGCGGGCAGGTCGCCGCCGGTGCGGTCCAGCCGCGGCACCGAAGCCAGCAACCCTCGGGTGTACGGGTGGGCGGGCGCGCGGTACAGGTCGTCCACCCGCCCGTGCTCCACCACCCGGCCGGCGTACAGGACCGCGATCCGGTCCGCGATCCCGGCGACCACGCCCAGGTCATGGGTGATCAGCAGCAGCGCCATGCCCAGCTCGCGGCGCAGCTCGTCGAGCAGGTCGATGATCTGCGCCTGTACCGTCACGTCCAGCGCGGTGGTCGGCTCGTCCGCGATGAGCAGCTCCGGCCGCAGCGCGAGGGCCATCGCGATCAGCACGCGCTGCCGCATGCCGCCGGAGAACTCGTGCGGGTACTGGCGCAGCCGCTGCGGGGCGTCCGGGATGCGGACCAGGTCCAGCAGTTCGGCGGCGCGCCGGCGGGCCTCACCGGAGCCCATGCCCTGCCGGGTACGCAGCGCCTCGGCGAGCTGGTACCCGACGGTGAGCACCGGGTTCAGCGCGGACAGTGCGTCCTGGAACACCATCGCGATCTGCCGGCCCCGGACCTGGCGGCGCTCCCGCTCCGGCAGCGCGAGCAGGTCCCGGCCGTGGAAGAGCACCTGACCGCCGGCGACCCGGCCGGGCGGCGCCAGCAGCCCCAGTACCGCGTGCGCGCCGACCGACTTGCCCGCCCCCGACTCGCCGAGTACCGCGAGCACCTCGCCCGGGTCCACCCGGTACGAGACGCGGTCGAGTACCCGCGCCACCCCGCCCCCGGTGCGGAACTCCACCGACAGGTCGCGTACCTCCAGCAGCGGCACGGTCACCGCCCCTTCGGGTCGAGCGCGTCGCGTACCGCGTCGCCGAGCATGATGAACGCCAGCACGGTGAGCGCGAGGAACGTGCTCGGCCAGATCAGCGGCCACCAGGCCGAGCGCAGCCGGGGCTGTGCGGCGGAGATGTCCACGCCCCAGGAGACGTGCGGCGGGCGCAGGCCGATGCCGAGGAAGGACAGCGTGGCCTCGGCCGCGACGAAGGTACCGAGGGAGATGGTGAGCACCACGATCGCCGGAGCCATCGCGTTGGGCAGGATGTGCCGCAGCACGATCCGCCGGTGCCCGGCGCCGAGCATGCGCGCGGCCAGCACGTAGTCCTGCTGCTTCGCGGTGAGGACCGAGGCGCGTACCACCCGGGCGGCGGTGGTCCAGCCCAGCGCGCCCAGGGTGGCGGCGACCGGCCAGACGCCGTAGTCGTGCCCGCCGCCGGCCACCCGGTTCAGCAGCACGATCGCGGCGAGCAGCAGCGGTACCCCGAGCACCACGTCGGTGAGCCGGGACAGCAGCGCGTCCAGCCAACCGCCGGCGTACCCGGCGAGCAGGCCCACCGCGAACGCGAGTACCCCGGCGAGCAGCGTGGCCAGCACGCCCACCTCGATCGAGGCGCGCGCGCCGTACACCGCGCGGGCGTACACGTCGCAGCCCTGGAAGTCGTACCCGAACCAGGCGTGCCCGCCCGGCTGGCTCAGGCTCCGGCCCAGCTCGCAGTCGGTCGGATCGACGCGCGTGAACAGGCGCGGGTACCCGGCCATGGCCGCGAACACCGCGACGATCACCGCGGATACCCAGAAGACAGGGTTGTGCCGCAGTGCGCGCCAGGCGTCCCGGCGCAGGCCGCGCACGGCGGGTGCGGTGGCCTCAGCCATACCTGATCCTCGGGTCGAGGACGGCGTAGAGCAGGTCCACCACCAGGTTGACCACGAGGAACACGGCGACCAGCACGCTGACGATGCCGACCACGGTGGGGCCGTCCTCGGTGCTGATCGCCTTGTACAGGTTGAAGCCGACGCCGGGGACGTTGAAGATGCGCTCGGTCACCACCGCGCCGGCCATCAGGTTGCCCAGTTCGACGCCGAGGAACGTGACGATCGGGATGAGCGAGTTGCGCAGCACGTGTACGCCGACCACCCGCCACCGCGGCAGCCCGTTGGCCATGGCGGTACGCACGTGGTCCGCGTGCAGACTCTCCACAATGGACGTACGGGTGAGCCGCAGCGCGGTGGCCAGCGACACCGAGCTGAGCACCAGGCCGGGCAGGAGCAGCGAGTACAGCGTGCCCGCGCCGGTCACCGGGAACACCTGCCAGCGCACGCCGAGCAGGTACTGCGCGACGAAGCCCAGCACGAACACCGGGATGCCGATGACCACCAGGGTCAGCCCCAGGGTGGCGTGGTCGAACAGCCCGCCCCGGCGCAGCCCGGCGAGGATACCCGCGGTGACGCCGAACAGGACCACGAAGGCGATGGCGATGCCGGCCAGTTCCGCGGTGTACGGCCACGCCTGCGCGAGCAGCTGCCCGATCGACCGCCCGCCGAGGGTCTGGCCGAGGTCCCCGCGCAGCAGGTGGCTCAGGTAGTCCCAGTACCGGTAGCAGAAGCCGCCGAAGCCGTGCTTGTCCAGGTGGTACCGGCGGGTCAGGTAGTCGCGGGTGGCCTGGCTGACCGGGCGGTCCCCGGCCAGCGCCTGTACCGGGTCGGTCTGCGCGGCGAACATCAGCGCGTACACGATCACCGTGGTGCCGAGGAACGTCAGCAGCATCTGCAGCAGGCGCCGGACGGTGTACCGGAACACGCGCGGCCCGCGGTCAGGCCGCCGACGTGGTGATGTCGGTCAGGTCGACGTATCCGAACAGGTCGACGCTGACGTTGCTCACCCGGGTGGAGAAGATGTAGTTGTTCTGCTTGAACCGCAGCGGGATCACCGGCAGGTCGCGGGCCAGCAGGTCCTCGGCGCGCTGGTAGTAGCGGATCGCTGAGTCCTCAGTGGACTGTTCCGAGCCCTGCCGCACCAGCTGGTCGAACTGCGGGTTGCTGTACCCGTAGTAGTTCGCCGCGCCGTGCGTGCTGTACAGCGGCGTGAGGTAGTCCTCCATGGACGGGTAGTCCATCGACCAGCCCAGCCGGAACATGCCCACGGACTGCTTGCGCTGCACCTTCTGCAGCAGGTCGGCGAGCTTCGCCTGCGGCGCGGCCACGCAGGTCACGCCGAGGTTGTGGTGCAGCTGGTTGCAGACCGCCTCGACCCACTCCCGGTGGCCGCCGTCCGCGTTGTATGTGATCTTGATGTCCGCGGGGCCGTTGCTGGCCGCGTACAGCTGCCGCGCCGCGATCGGGTTGTACTGGCAGGCCGCGCCGCAGGTGTTGTCCCGGTACCCCTGGAGCACGGGCGAGACGAACGAGCGGGCCGAGCTCTGCGAGTTGGCGAAGATGGTCTTCACGATGCCGTCCCGGTCGATCGCCATGGAGATCGCCTTGCGGACGTTCACGTCGGCGTACTTCTGGTCGAACGTGGGGAACGCGAGGAACTCGAAGGACGAGGCCGGGCTGTGCTGGTACCGGTCGTGGAAGTCGGCCGCCGCGGTGGCCAGGTTCGGCGTGGCCAGCGTGGGCAGCACGTCCAGCGTGTTGGTCTGCACGTCGTCGTACGCGGTACCCAGGTCCTGGTAGATCTTGAACAGCACGCCGCCGCTGCGCGGCTTCTCGCCCGGGAAGGCGTCGTACCGCTCCACCTCGATCGCCTGGTCGTGGGTCCACGTCCCCTTCATCTTGAACGGCCCGTCCCCGACCAGGTGGTCCTCGAACGGCTTCAGGATCGAGCCGTCCGCGGCGAACGCGGCCCGGGGCAGCGGCAGGAACGCGTTGTACCCCAGCTCGCTTTTGAAGTCGCTGTACGGCGCGGACAGCGTCACCTGCATGGTCAGGTCGTCCAGCCGCTTGAGCCCGGACAGCTCCTGGGCGGTCGGGGTACGGTTGCCGCCCGGATTCATCGCGGCGTACCCCGCGATGTGCGAGAAGTAGTAGTTGCCGTTCTGCCCGTTGGGCCCGTACGCGCCGTAGTTCCAGGCGCGGATGTAGCTGTCCACGGTGACCGGCTCGCCGTTGTGGAAGGTGTACCCGGGCTTGAGCCGGATCCGCCACACCCGGCCGTCGGCCGTGGTGACCGAGGCGGCCTGCGCCATCACCGGCTCGGCATTCCTGTCGTACGCGACCAGCGGGGTGAACAGGGCCTGCAGCACCTGGCCGCCGTAGATGTCGGTGGTGTTCGACGGGATCAGGTGCTCGGGCTCGGCGATGCCGATGCTGACCACGCCGTTGGGATCGCCGTTCTGGGCTGGTGACTTCGGGTTGGCGGAGTCACACGCCACCAGGCCGATCATGGCGACCACTGGCAGCACGGTCCAGGTGGCAAGCCTCCTGACCTGCATTGGATCTCCTCGTCTCCGGCTCGGCACGGTACGGCTCGTGGTTGAGCCGTACCGGCACCGCGCCTGGCCGCGGCCGGTCCCGTTCGGAGACCGACCACAAGTGCGCATGCATGAACGGATGGGGCAACGCGAGTGGCATTCTAGTTGCGTCGCGGCGCCGACGCGTACCGGTGTCACGGCCTGTGATGAGGACCCGTCGCGACCGCGCGCGGTTGCCTGCGTGGCAGGATTTGAGCGTGACGGCGATGCTTCTGGACGGCAAGGCGGCCGCGGCCGCGATCAAGGACGAGCTGCGCCAGCGGGTGAAGGCACTGGCCGAGCGGGGTGTGCAGCCGGGTCTGGGTACCGTGCTGGTCGGCGACGACCCGGGCTCCCGGGCGTACGTGGACGGCAAGCACCGCGACTGTGCCGAGGTGGGCATCGCCTCGATCCGCCGCGAGCTGCCCGCGGACGCCGGACACGAGCAGGTGGCGGCGGTGGTCGCGGAGCTGAACGCGGATCCCGCGTGCCACGGGTACATCGTGCAGCTGCCGCTGCCCGGGCAGATCGACACCCAGCGGATCCTGGAGGCGATCGACCCGGCCAAGGACGCGGACGGGCTGCACCCGGTCAACCTGGGCCGCCTGGTGCTCGGGTACCCGGCTCCGCTGCCGTGCACCCCGCGCGGGATCGTGGACCTGCTGCGCCGGTACGGGGTGGGGCTGGCCGGTGCCGAGGTGGTGGTGATCGGGCGGGGTACCACGGTGGGCCGGCCGCTCGGGCTGCTGCTCACCCGGCGTACCGAGAACGCGACGGTCACGCTCTGCCACACCGGTACCCGGGACCTGGCCGCGCACACCCGCCGCGCCGACATCGTGGTGGCCGCCGCCGGTACCCCGGGCCTGGTCACCGGGGACATGGTCCGGCCGGGTGCGGTGGTGGTGGACGTGGGCATCACGCGCGTGGTCGGACCGGACGGCAAGGGCCGGTACACCGGGGACGTGGCGGCCGACGTGGCCGAGGTGGCCGGTTACCTGGCACCGGTACCGGGTGGTATCGGGCCGATGACCCGGGCCATGCTGCTGACCAACGTGGTCGAACTCGCCGCCCGGTAGCCCCGCGCACGTCCCGGACAAGTCCGGGTCTACCTGATCCTCGCGGGAGGGGCGGCCTTCGGCCGCGCTATCTTGCTTCTCATGGGAAAGAAGGTCACTGTCGTCGGCGCCGGCTTCTACGGCTCCACGACCGCGCAGCGCCTGGCAGAGTACGACGTGTTCGAGACCGTCGTGCTGACCGACATCATCGAGGGGAAGCCGGCCGGCCTGGCCCTCGACCTGAACCAGTCGCGCCCGATCGAGGGCTTCGAGACCCGGGTGGTGGGCGTCACGACCGGCCCGAACGGCGAGGGCTACGAGGCGATCGAGGGCTCGGACGTGGTCGTCGTCACCGCCGGGCTGCCGCGCAAGCCGGGCATGAGCCGGATGGACCTGCTGGAGGTCAACGCGAAGATCGTGCGTAGCGTGGCCGAGAACGTGGCCAAGTACGCGCCCAACGCCGTGATCATCGTGGTGTCCAACCCGCTGGACGAGATGACCGCGCTCACCCAGCTCGCCTCGGGCTTCCCGCACCACCGGGTGCTGGGCCAGGCCGGTGTGCTGGACACCGCGCGCTTCACCAACTTCGTGGCCGAGGAGCTGGGGGTACCGGTGCGCAGCGTGAAGACGCTGACACTGGGCTCGCACGGGGACACCATGGTGCCGGTACCGTCACAGTGCACTGTGGACGGTAAGCCGCTGGCCGACCTGCTCCCCGCCGCGAAGGTCGAGGAACTCGTGGTGCGTACCCGCAACGGCGGCGCCGAGGTGGTGTCGCTGCTGAAGACGGGCTCCGCGTACTACGCGCCGTCGGCAGCCGCCGCCCGGATGGCGCGCGCCGTCGCCGAGGACTCCGGCGCGGTCTTCCCGGTCTGTGCCTGGGTGGACGGCGAGTACGGCGTGTCCGGTGTGTACCTGGGTGTGCTCGGTGAGCTGGGTGGGACCGGTGTGCGCCGGGTGGTGGAGACGCCGCTGACCGATGCCGAGCTGGCCGCGCTCAAGGCGGCGGCGGAGGCGGTACGCACCAAGCAGGCGGACGTGGCGAACCTCTGATCGTGCAGTACGCTCGTACTGTTTAAGAGCGTGTTGCGGAGAGGAGCGCCGCCGGCATGGCGAGAATCAAGGTAGCGAACCCGGTCGTCGAGATCGACGGCGACGAAATGACCCGGATCATCTGGAAGCAGATCCGCGACCAGCTGGTCCTGCCGTACCTCGACGTGGAGCTGGACTACTACGACCTGGGCATCGAGCACCGGGACGCCACCGACGACCAGGTGACGGTCGACGCGGCGAACGCGATCAAGCGGTACGGTGTCGGCGTCAAGTGCGCCACCATCACGCCGGACGAGGCGCGGGTCGAGGAGTTCGGCCTGAAGAAGATGTGGCGCTCGCCCAACGGCACCATCCGCAACATCCTCGGCGGCGTGGTCTTCCGCGAGCCGATCATCATGGCGAACGTACCCCGGCTGGTACCCGGCTGGACCAAGCCGATCGTGATCGGCCGGCACGCGCACGGCGACCAGTACAAGGCGACGGACTTCGTGGTACCCGGGCCGGGTACGGTGACGATCACCTACACCCCGGACGGCGCCGGCGAGCCGATGCAGTTCGAGGTGGCGAAGTTCCCCGGTGGCGGCATCGCCATGGGCATGTACAACTTCGACGACTCGATCCGCGACTTCGCCCGCGCCTCGTTCCGGTACGGGCTGGACCGCGGGTACCCGGTCTACCTGTCCACCAAGAACACCATCCTCAAGGCGTACGACGGGCGGTTCAAGGACCTGTTCGCGGAGGTGTTCGAGGGCGAGTTCGCCGACCAGTTCGCGCAGGCGGGCATCACGTACGAGCACCGCCTCATCGACGACATGGTGGCGCAGGCGCTGAAGTGGGCGGGCGGGTTCGTCTGGGCCTGCAAGAACTACGACGGCGACGTGCAGTCGGACGTGGTCGCCCAGGGCTTCGGCTCGCTGGGCCTGATGACCTCGGTGCTGATGACGCCGGACGGGAAGACGGTCGAGGCGGAGGCGGCGCACGGCACCGTCACCCGGCACTACCGGCAGTGGCAGAAGGGCCAGAAGACCTCCACCAACCCGATCGCGTCGATCTTCGCGTGGACCCGCGGGCTGGCCCACCGGGGCAAGCTGGACGGCCAGCCTGCGGTCGCGGAGTTCGCCGGCAAGCTGGAGCAGACCTGCGTCGAGACGGTCGAGGGCGGCCAGATGACCAAGGACCTGGCGCTGCTCATCGGGGCGGACGCGCCCTGGCTGACCACGGACGAGTTCCTCAACGCGCTCGACGCGAACCTGGCGAAGAAGCTCGCCTGACGGCTGTGCCGCCTGGGGCCTCCGCCACCGGTGGAGTCCGCTACTCGCGGAGGTCCCAGCGCGCGCCGTCGGGCGTGTCCCGTACCTCGACGCCGGCGGCGACCAGCTGGTCGCGGATCCGGTCCGAGGTGGCGAAGTCGCGGCCGGCCCGGGCCTGCGCGCGCAGCTGGAGCAGCGCCTCCACGAAGGGCCCCAGCACCGACCGCGGATCGCGGGCACCGGCGGTGGCCAGCTCGCCCAGGCGCAGCACCATCCGGCGCAGCAGGGCGCGCGCCTGCTCGCCCTCGTCCGACACGTTGGTGTCCGAGCCCCAGTCCACCAGCAGCTGCTCCAGATCGAGGATGGCGGTCACGCAGCCGTCCGCGTCGCGAGCGGCGAGGGCATCGGTGAACGCGGCATCCAGCCGGTGCGCGTCGGCCAGCAGGGAGCCGCTGGACGCGACCGGCTCCCGATCCTCCACAGTGGACGCAGGTGGCGCCGCCGGCGCGCTGCCCTCCACGCTGGCCAGCTCCGCGAAGCCGAGCACCGACCCCGTCGGGTGGGCCCGGCTGCGCCCCCGCCGCCGGATGGTCAGCGAACCGTTGCCCAGCACCGTCGCGGTACCCGCGTCGAGGTCCAGGACCACGCCGGTGTGCTCGTCCACGCCCAGGATGAACGACTCCTCCGGCAGCCGCGGCTCGATCGCGGACAGCCGGCGCTCGCCCAGGTAGCAGAAGCGGGTGTCGTGGTGCCCGCCCTCCGCGTTGTCGTAGTGCGGTATCACCACCGCGGGCAGCCCGGTGACCCGGCGCACCAGGTCGAACCCGGGCTCCCAGGACGGTTCGAGGCCGGCCTTGTAGACCTCGTACACCGGTACCGTGTGCGAGCCCAGGGTCAGTGCCGCCGCGCTGGCGAACACCACCACGCCACCCCGGGTCAGCTTCTCCACCAGCAGCTCGGGTACGGGCGTGTCCCGCCACTGGCGCAGCGCGTACGTCGGGCTGCCCGGACCGGCGAACACCCAACCGGCTCCGGCCAGCGCTGCGAGCGCCCGCTCCCGGGCCAGCGGCGGGGGTGGGCTCGCCCGCCAGGTGACCACGTCGACCCGCCGGCCCACGCTGGCCGCGAAGTACTGCACAGCACGGGCGGAGATGTCCTCGGCGTTCTCCTGGAACCCGTACGGCGTGTCGAGCAGTACGGCCGGCGCGTCACCGGCGCGCTCGAAGATGGCCCGGTGCGGCTTCACCATGGTGGGCGCGGTCTCGCCACTCCCCATGATCACCAGAAGCCGGGCCATCAGCCCGCCTCCTCGCATGCATGCGAGCGAGGCGCCGGCCCGATGGTGCCAGCCGTGCCCTCGCCCGAGCGCTCGGTCATCAGTACGCCTCCCGCGCCGCCCAGTCGAGCAGGTCGGCGGCGAGTTGGTCGGGGTGCTGGGCGTGCACGTCGTGGTCGGCGCCCACGTACTCGCGCACGGTCGCGCGGGCCAGCGCCCGGGCCGTGGCCTCGACCCGTTCCCGGCGCGCCGTGGCGGCGCGCAGGTCCGCCGGGACGGCCGGAACGAGCAGCACCGGTGCCGTGATCGCCTGGTAGTAGGGCTGCGGCGGGTCGTCCCACATGCTCCGCACGATCAGCATGTGCCGGTCGATGGGCAGCCGCCGGGTGAGCGTGCCGTCCGGCCAGACCCGCAGGTTGGCCAGGGTGGCGGCGACCGCCTCGCCGGACCAGTCCGGGTGCTGCTCGCGGATGTACCCCTCCAGTTGCGAGGCGGCCAGCCCGTCGATCTCCGGTGGCCGCAGCGCCGCCGCGCACGCCTCCCAGGAGGGGAACTCCTGCGCCGGCGCGATCCAGCCGCCGTCCACCAGGGCCAGCCCGGCCACCAGCTCCGGGTGCTTGGCGGCCAGCTCCACCACCACGTTGCCGCCCCAGGACTGCCCCACCGCGATCGCCGCCGGGATGGCGAGCGCGGCCAGGTCGGCGGCGGCGGTCGCGGTGTCGTAGCC
>DATEJJ010000360.1:0-3473 GCA_035278125.1 Rugosimonospora sp. | reverse complement strand
GCGGGGTTTGTGAATGGTTGGTGAGTATGTGTGCGGCCCGGCTGCGATCTTGTCGGGCCCGGATAGAGTGAACGTTCATGAGCGCTCTTCCCGGTGCCGATGGCCAGGGCTCCCTGCTGGCCAGCATCACCAGCCCGCAGGATCTCAGGCGGCTCCGGCCGGACGAGCTGGCGGTGCTGGCCACCGAGATCCGTGACTTCCTCGTCGCGAAGGTCTCCCGTACCGGCGGGCACCTGGGACCCAACCTCGGCATGGTGGAGGTCACACTCGCGCTGCACCGGGTCTTCGACTCTCCCAAAGACCGCATCCTGTTCGATACGGGACACCAGGCGTACGTGCACAAGATGGTGACCGGGCGGCAGGACGGGTTCGACCTGCTACGCCAGCGCGGCGGGCTGTCCGGGTACCCGAACCAGGCCGAGTCCGAGCACGACGTGATCGAGAACTCGCACGCCTCCACCGCGCTGTCCTACGCCGACGGCATGGCCAAGGCGTTCGCGCTGCGGGGCGAGGACCGGCACGTGGTGGCCGTGGTGGGCGACGGGGCGCTGACCGGCGGCATGTGCTGGGAAGCGCTCAACAACATCGCCGGGGCGGGCAACCCGCTGGTGATCGTGGTGAACGACAACGGGCGGTCGTACGCGCCGACGATCGGCGGGCTCGCCGAGCACCTGGCCACGCTGCGGCTCAACCCGGGGTACGAGAAGGTGCTCGATCTGGTCAAGGACGCGCTGGGCCGGACGCCGCTGGTGGGGCAGCCGCTGTTCGAGGCACTGCACGCGGTGAAGAAGGGCATCAAGGACGCGGTGGCGCCGCAGGCGCTCTTCGAGGACCTGGGCATCAAGTACGTGGGGCCGGTCGACGGGCACGACGTGGGTGCGGTGGAGTCGGCGCTGCGCAAGGCGAAGCGGTTCGGCGAGCCGGTGATCGTGCACGCGGTCACCCGCAAGGGGTACGGGTACCGGCCGGCCGAGGACGACGAGGCGGACTGCCTGCACGGGCCGGGTGCGTTCGACCCGGCCACCGGGAAGCTCACCGCGCCGCCCAGCGTGAAGTGGACCAGCGTGTTCGCGGACGAGCTGGTGAAGGTGGCCGACGAGCGGGCCGACATCGTCGGTATCACGGCGGCGATGGCGGAGCCGACGGGCATCGCCCGGCTCGCGGCGAAGTACCCGGACCGCACGTTCGACGTGGGCATCGCGGAGCAGCACGCGGTCACCTCGGCCGCCGGCCTGGCGCTCGGCGGGCTGCACCCGGTGGTCGCGGTGTACGCCACGTTCCTCAACCGCGCCTTCGACCAGGTGCTGCTCGACGTCGCGATGCACCGGCTGCCGGTGACCTTCGTGCTGGACCGGGCCGGGATCACCGGTCCGGACGGGCCGAGCCACTACGGCGTCTGGGACCTGTCGGTCTTCGGCGTGGTACCGGGCCTGCGGGTGGCGGCGCCGCGCGACGCGGCAACGCTGCGCCAGGAGTTCCGGGAGGCGGTGGCGATCGAGGACGGGCCGACGATCGTCCGGTTCCCGACCGGGTCGGTACCGGCGGACCTGCCGGCCGTGGACAGCCGCGGCCCGGTCGACATCCTGGTCCGGGACGGCCGGCCGGACGTGCTGATCGTGTCGGTGGGCGCGATGGCGCAGGTGGCCGTGGACGCGTCGGCCCGGGTGGCGGAGCAGGGGTACGGGGTGACCGTGGCCGATCCGCGCTGGGTGCGGCCGGTACCGGTGGAGCTGCTCGGCCTGGCCCGCGAACACCGGGTCGTGGTCACCGTCGAGGACGGCGTGCGTACCGGCGGGGTGGGTACGGCGCTGGCGCAGGCGCTGCGCGACGCGGGCGTACCCACGCCGGTGCACGAGCTGGGGGTGGCGCCCGGGTGGCACCCGCAGGGCAGCCGGGCCGAGGTGCTCGCCGACCTGGGGCTGACCGGGCAGGGCGTGGCCCGGGCCGCGATCGAGGCGGCGACCGCGGTCACCGACGCGGTACCGGCTTCTTAACCGCCAAGATCCACATTTGCGGCCTGGTCGCGCGCACACTGGTGGCGTGGCAGAACCCGGCGGCGTCATCGAGCTGGGCTCCGACTTTGCCCTGATCGAGTGGGAACGGCCGCCGCCACCGGTCTGGTGGCGGCGCGGCTGGGCGCTGATCGGGTACGCCGCAATCGTCCTGCTGCTGCTCGGGCCCGGGGCGCCGGTGGGGCTCGGACCGGTGGTACCGGTGGGCGCGATCCCGGCCGGCGGGGCGATCGCGTACGAGCTGAGCGCGGACACCCTGTTCGCGGCCTGGTTCGCGTTCCGGGCGCCCACCTTCGGTGCCGCGGAGACGCGGGCGAGCCAGGCCACGCTGGACGCGTACCGGCTGTCCGACGGGCAGTTGCGCTGGCGGGTGCTGATCCCGGTGGACCTGGGCAGCCTGCTGATCCGCACGGCCGGTCCGGACACGGTCGTGGTGAGCAGCCTCGACCTCGGCGCGACCGGGGACCGCACGGTGGCGTACGACGCGTACTCCGGCCGGCTGCTGTGGGACAGCCGGCTGCCGCTGCTGCCGGCGGTGGAGCCGGCGGCCACCGTGGTGCTGGGCGCGTACCTGGACGGCGACGGGGAGCCGGCCGGCTCGCCGTACGTCCAGACCCCGGGCACCGGTACCGTGCCGGCCATGCTGCTCCAGGCGGTCGGAGTGCGTACCGGCGCGGTCGCCTGGTCGCTGCGGGTACCGCGGGGGTACGCGACCGCGCTGCCGGTGGTGCCGGCGTACCCGGGCCGGAGTGGCGCGGCGTACGCCGTGCTGATCGGGCCGGGCGGCGAGGCGCGGTCGGTGGACCTGCACCGGGGCACGGTGACCGGCACCGGGCGGGTACGGTCCGGGCCGACGCTGCTGGTCAGCGGGCACTGGCTGCTCAGCGGGTACCCCGACCGCGGGGTGAACACGCTGGCCAGCTACCGGGCGGATACGCTCGCACCGGCGTGGACGGGTACCGTGCGCTCGCTGGACCTGGCGGTCACCGAGTGCGGGGAGCTGACCTGCCTGACCGATCCGGAGGGTACCCGGGCCGTCGACCTGGCCGCGGGCGAGACCCGGTGGACCGCACCCGCGTGGCAGCCCGTCGCGATGCTCGACGGCTGGGTGTACGCGATGCCGCAGCAGGGCCGGGGTGGCCCGGACAGCCTGCTCTCGCCCGCGTCCGGGGCGCCCGTACTCGACCTGGCCGGCTGGTCGCTGATCCCCGGCATGGCGGGCAGCCAGTACCTCGTCTCCGCCGGCCGGCCCGCTGATCAGCTGGGCAGCGCGCCGACGGCGGCGTGGCTGGGCGTGCTGCGCGCCTCGGCGGCCGGGCTGCCCCGGGTGGTCCCGGTCGCCCCGCTCAGCGGCAGCCGGGTCGGCGGCTGCACCGCGGCGCAGCCGTTCGTGCTCTGCGACGCCGGTGACCAGCGGCTGTGGATCTGGCGGCTGCGGGCATGAGCCTGCGCGCGGGTACA
>DATEJJ010000359.1:0-4112 GCA_035278125.1 Rugosimonospora sp. | reverse complement strand
AGGCCGAGGCCCCGGTCCGAGCGCACCCGGTCGCCGCCGAGCCGGCGGAACGGTTCGAAGACCATGTCCAGCTCGTACGGGGCGACCGGGCGCCCGCTGTTCGTCACGGTGAGCACCGCCCACCCCGGCTCCACCCGGGTCGCCACCGACATCCAGCCGCCGGGCCGGTTGTGCCGTACCGCGTTGTCGACGAGGTTCTGGGTGAGCCGCTCCAGCAGTACCGGGTCGCCCAGTACCGGCGCGCCCAGCAGTTCCCGCGAGTCGCAGCTGATCTCGCCGGTCGGGGTACCCGCCAGTACGTGCTCCGCCACCACGCGCAGGTCCACCGGTACCCGGTCGGCCAGTTCGTTCTCGCTCGCGGCCAGGGTGAGCAGCCCGTCGATGAGCCGCTCGTTGCGCGCGTTGACCTGCAGTACCGACTCCGCCAGCTGCTGCGCGTCCGGCCCGACCCCCGGCCGGGTCAGCGTCACCTCCGCCAGCGCCCGGTTGATGGCCAGCGGGGTACGCAGTTCGTGCGAGGCGTTGGCCACGAACCGCCGCTGCCCGTCGAACGAGCGGTCCAGCCGCTCCAGCATCTCGTCGAAGGTATCCGCAAGCTCCTTGATTTCGTCGCGCGGCCCGGTCAGCCCGATCCGTTCGTGCAGCCCGCGGTCCGCGCTGGCGGCCCGGGCCACCCGTCGCGCGGCGGCGGTGATCTCGTGTACCGGCCGCAGCGCGCGTTCGGCCATCAGCCAGCCGAACCCGGCCGCCACGATGCCGATCACACCCAGCGCGATCCCGCCCTGCGCGAGCAGCGCGTCGAGTGCCTGGTCCCGCGCCGTGCTCTGCTGCTTCACGATCGCGGCCTGCAGGTCACCCACGTCGACCGTCTGCCCGCCAGCGAGCTGGACCTGTCTGGACGCCACACCGAGCGAGCCGGGCGCCGGGCTCTGCGCCGGCACGACGCCAGCGATGCGCACCATGGCGTTCCCGCCCAGCCGGGTGTCGAGGTTCTGCTTCACCAGCAGGTACATCACCGTGAGCAGGACCGCGCCGGCGAGGAAGAACAGGCCGCCGTACAGGAGGGTCAGCCGGACCCGTACCGTCGTGCGCTTCATCGGATGCGGTACCCCACTCCCGGTACGGTCTCGATGACCGGCGGGTCACCGAGCTTGCGGCGCAGCTTCAGCATGGTCACCCGCACCACGTTCGTGAACGGGTCCACGTGCTCGTCCCACGCCCGCTCCAGCAACTCCTCCGCGGACACCACCCCGCCGTCCGCGCGCAGCAGCTCGGCCAGCACCGCGAACTCCTTCCGCGACAGCGGCACGTACCGCCCGTCCCGGTACACCTCCCGGCGTACCGGCTCCAGCCGGATCCCGGCCCGCTCCAGCACCGGCTGCGCCGCCGGCCGGGTACGCCGCAGCAGCGCGTGTACCCGCGCGGCCAGCTCCACGAAGGCGAACGGCTTGGTCAGGTAGTCGTCCGCGCCCAGCGCCAGCCCGGCCACCCGGTCCGGTACCGCCGCCGACGCCGTCAGCATCAGCACCCGGGTACGCGCGCCCGACTCCACCACCGCCCGGCACACGTCGTCCCCGTGCACCACCGGCAGGTCCCGGTCGAGCACCACGACGTCGTAGTCGTTGACCCCGAGCCGCTCCAGCGCGGCGTCCCCGTCGTACGCGATGTCCACCGCGAACGCCTCACGGCGCAGCCACTCGCCGATCGCGTCGGCCATGAGCTGCTCGTCCTCCACCACCAGTACCCGCACGCTGTCTATCGTCGCTCGGTCCGGGATAACCGGGGCGTTAACGTTTGCGGTAACGCTGGAGTAAGGGCCCGGCCGATCTACTGTCCGCATGCGACGACTATCGATCCTCACCCCGTTGTTGATCGGCGCCTGTCTCAGTATCGCCGGCTGCGGCAGCCACACCGGCAACAGCGGCATCGCCAGTGCCGGCGGCGGTACCGCCCGCAGCTCCGCGACCCCGCGCCCGACCACCTCGGTCGACACTCAACAGCAGATGCTCGACTTCGCCCGGTGCATGCGCGCGCACGGCGTCAACATGGACGACCCCCAGGCCAACGGCGGCGGCATCCGGATCCAGGCGCCCCAGAGCATCGACCAGAACAAGATGCAGGCGGCCACCAAGGCTTGCCAGCAGTACCTGCCCAATGGCGGTCAGCTGGCCTCGCTGAGCCCGCAGCAGGTGGAGGCGATGCGGAAGTACGCCCAGTGCATGCGCGACCACGGCGTCGACATGCCCGACCCGGACACCAACGGTGCCCTCCGGATCAACGGCGTCAAGGCCGACGACCCGACATTCAAGGCGGCGCAGGATGCGTGCCGGGCGCTCCAGCCCGGGAGAACCCGGTGACCCGCCGGCGGCGCCGGGGCGTGCGGGCCGTGGTCGGTGTGGTCGTGGTGGTCGGCCTCGCCGCCATCGTCGCGGCCGCCGCGATCGGATTCGGCGGGGGTACGGGCCCGCAGCCGGCCGCCGCGAACCTGCCGCCGGCCACCGCCACCGTGACCCGGGGCGACCTGACCCAGACCGAACAGGTCAGCGGCACCCTCGACTACGGCGACGAGTCCACTCTCGGGGCCAAGGGCGGTGGCGGCACCATCACCTGGCTACCCGCGTCCGGCGCCGTTGTCACCCGGGGCAAGTCGGTGTACAAAGTGGACAACCATCCGGTACCCCTGCTGTACGGCAGCCTCCCGCTGTACCGGTCGCTGGCTCCCGGCGTATCCGGTGACGACGTCGCCGAGTTCGAGCGGAACCTCTACGCCCTCGGGTACCGCGGGTTCACAGTGGACAGTGACTACACCAGTGCCACCGCGAGCGCCGTCAAGCGGTGGCAGTCCGACCTCGGCCTCACCCAGACCGGCCGGATCGACCCGGGCCAGGTGGTCCTCGCCTCCGGCGCGGTACGCGTGGCCACCCTCAAAGCCGCCGTCGGCGACCAGGCCGCCGGCCCCGTGTTCACCTACACCGGCACCGTCCGTACCGTCACCGTCGCGCTGGACGTCAGCAAG
Source organism: Rugosimonospora sp. (assembly GCA_035278125.1). Classification (GTDB taxonomy): domain Bacteria; phylum Actinomycetota; class Actinomycetes; order Mycobacteriales; family Micromonosporaceae; genus DATEJJ01. The sequence goes on along the minus strand of DATEJJ010000359.1, from coordinate 1,096 downwards.
CAGGACGAGGTCCACAAGGGAGTGAAGGCCACCGTCACGCTCCCCGACGGCCGGGAGGTCGACGGTACCGTCACCGACGTCGGCAACGTGGCCACCACACCCAGCAGCAACGCGAACAGCAACTCCGACACCTCCCCGACCATCAACGTGACCATCAGCGTCGCCGACCAGTCCACGCTCGGCTCGCTCGTCTCCGCCCCGGTCGACGTGACCCTGGTCGCCGCGCAGGACAAGAACGTGCTGTCCGTACCGGTGGCCGCGCTCGTCGCGCTCGCCGAAGGCGGGTACGGCGTCCAGGTGGTCGAGGGCTCCGGTACCCGGTACGTGGCCGTCAAGACCGGCATGTTCGCCAGCGGCCGGGTCGAGGTCAGCGGCGACGGCGTCAGCGACGGCATGACGGTGGGGATGCCGAAGTGACCATCGTCGAACTGGCTGACGTCAGCAAGGTGTACCCCGGCGGAGTCACCGCCCTGTGCGAGGTGTCGCTCACCATCGAGCGCGGCGAACTCGTCGCGATCGTCGGCCCGTCCGGGTCCGGCAAGTCGACCATGCTGCACGTGATCGGCACGCTGGACCGACCGTCATCGGGGGCGGTACGGGTCGACGGCCACGACATCTCCGCCCTGCGCGACCGGCAACTCTCCGCCCTCCGCGCCCGTACCGTCGGCTTCGTCTTCCAGCAGTTCCACCTCGCGGCCGGGGTACCCGCCCTGGACAACGTGGCCGACGGCCTGCTCTACGCCGGCGTACCCCGTGCCACCCGGCGCCGGCGCGCCGCTGAGGCCCTGGCGCGGGTGGGCCTCGCCCACCGCCTCGACCACCACCCCCACGAGCTGTCCGGTGGCGAGCGCCAGCGGGTAGCCATCGCCCGGGCCGTGGTCGGCGACCCGCCGCTGCTGCTGGCCGACGAGCCGACCGGCAACCTCGACTCCCAGTCCGGCGCCGGAGTCGTCGCGCTGCTGCGCGAACTTCACGCCAGCGGTACCACCGTGGTAGTCATCACCCACGACCGGGAGATCGCCGCGGGCCTGGACCGGCAGGTGGAGATGCGCGACGGCCGCATCGCGGCCGACCGCCGGGCGGTGGCCGCATGGTG
>DATEJJ010000358.1:0-19059 GCA_035278125.1 Rugosimonospora sp. | reverse complement strand
GGCGTGATCGAGACGGAGGAGGCGGCCACGTTGCCGCCGGAGCGGTACCAGATGTACCGCAACGTGACCAGTCTCAAGCGGCTGGGGCAGGTGGCGGAGGTGGCCGAGGTGGTGGTGTTCGTGTCCAGCCCGGCGGCTGGGTACCTGACCGGCGAGACCATCAATGTGGACGGCGGCGCCTGAGATGACCGGCGGGCTGCGCGGCTTGGGGGCGTTCGTGTTGCGGGTGCTGCGTGCGGGGATCTGGCTCAGTCCGGTGTTGCCGCCGGAGGTCTTCGCCTACGACGAGCGCTGGCGGCGCGCGGCCGGGCGTCCGGTCCCGAAGTCCACTGTGGCGCCCGAGGTGCCGGCGGGTATGGCCCCCGGGCACCCGGAGCGCCTGTCCGACACCGCCCCGACCACGGTCGAGCGCCGGTTGTGGGCCGACCTGGGGGAGCGAACACTGCGACACAGACCGTGGAACCGGAAATCCTTCCGCCAGCGTCGTTAGTGTCGTCGTGGCATCCGATCCTGCACTCGGGCAAGCCAGCTGCGTGCCGGGTTCGGTGTGGGTGCGTTCAGCCTCGGTGGCAAGCATCCGATGGATGGTGGCCGCGGTGTCGAGCGTATGCCTGGCAGCGTCGCGATACAGCGAGTCGGATCCCGGCCAGGCGGGTGTTGCGGACGCGTAGACCAACTCCATGCCAGTGTCGTCATCCGGCTCGGGTCACAGGCTCATTCAGCCGGCGTGGCCACACTGACCGCACCCTCAGACCAGGAGACCCGGCACGTCATCATTCGCCTGTTCCTCCGCCCCGCTACCGCGACAGACCTGCCCTCCAAGCACATGCACAACGTCGCGCCGGTATACCGTCAGGTCAGGCCGCGCTGCGGTCGAGGAAGGGATGACCAAACACAGCTTGACAGTTGGGGTACCAGCGCCTACGGATCCGGCGATCTCCTACTCGGGGGGGCGCAGTTTGACCGCCTGGAGGTCGATGTCAATGCGCAGCGTCGGGCCGACCAACGTCAGCCCATCAGGCAGGCCCATATTCCAGGTGATCTCGTAGTCGTTACGGGCGAGCTGCGTGCTGGCGACGACGGCCATCCGCGGACTGCCCCATGGATCGCGTCGGCAGCCAAGATAAGAGAGGTCCAAACCAACCTCCCGCGTGACGTTCCGGATGGTAAGCCAGCCTCCCAGCACCCATCGCTCCTCGTCCACGCGAGAGAGCCCGCTGCTCTGGAACGTCAACGTCGGGAACTGTTTGGCATCGAGGAAATCCGATGAGCGCAGGTGGTTGTCGCGCTCGCTGTTTCCCGTGTCGATGCTGGCTGCGTCGATGATGACCGAGACCTCGGAGTCCTCGATCGGATCGGCCGTCCTGATCATCCCCTCGAACTCCTTGAAGCGGCCCTCCACCCGAGCCAAGGCGAGGTGACGAGCGGTCGCACGGACGATTGAGTGGGCGGGATCGACTATCCACACGCCAGGCTCGGGTAGCTGCCGTTGGGCGGAGGCGCCGAGTTCGAAGACCCCGAGATCATGTTCGCCGTGCGCATGAACCCTGGCTGTACGGGCGATCGGGGCTACACCCGCAGCCGTGACGATGACCGTGACGTGGCCGTCATCGCATAGCTGCACCGAGAATCCTCCGCGACTGTCCGCGATCGTGCGGACAAGCTGGCGCCCCGCAGCATCGACCACGGTCACCGCCGCGCCGGGCAGCGGCCATCCGTCGTTCATGACCGCACCACTGATCCTCCGTGTATGGGCACTCATCGCCAGGCACCTTCGTCCGGGCCGGCGTTCCCGCTGGTGGAGCGCCGAGAGTCACGGCCGCGCAGTTCCATCTCCACCGGGCTTCCCACCCGTCGCCCAAGCGTGGCGCCATCTCCTACGATGCGCCCATCGACGGGAGCGTTGACTCCGCCGGCGACTTTCATGGCCTGCCGGTGGGTGGTGCCCTCGCCGTGGGCCGACAACCCGCCGAGCAGGATGTCGTGACGGGTGGTGCGGCCAAGTAGCTCGACCCGGGTGGCCACCGGCAGGTATCCGCTGGCTGTCACCGTGTAGATCCCGGGGCAAAGGTTCGGCAGCTCGTAGTGGCCGTCACCGTCAGTTACGGTCGCGCCGGCCACTGCACCGGCGGAGTCGATTGCAGTGATGGACGCGTCACGCACCGGAGCTCCCGAGGCCGCCGCTTGTACGGTGCCGACCAAGACCCCGTTCATCGCCAGCACGACGTCAACGGTGGCCGACCAGGTCCGGCCGATCACGACGGCCTGCGCGCTCGGCCGAGCACCCCCGGCGGTCGCGGTCAGTGTGAACTCGGCCCAGTTCAGACCCTCCATCGCATACCTGCCGTCGGCTCCGGCGACCGCGGTGCCAACCACCTCCCCTCGGGCGTCGGTGAGCGTCAGTAGGGCACCCGGGATGGGTTCGCCGACAGAGTCGCTGACCGTGCCTGTGAGCCGGCCGTCACCGGCGAGAGAAACGTCGTGCCGCGATTCTCTCGCGGAGACGATGATCATCGAGGCGACCGGCTGCAGGCCGAGACTGGCGCAGACGAACAGGAATGTACCGCCGCTGGGTACGTGGAGCCGATAACCGCCGTCCTCGCCGGACAGACTGCGCGCGATCTGGGTACCCGCAAAGTCGGTGAGGGTGAGGGTCGCGTCGGCGGCCGGCGAGCCGTCCGGGCCGGTCACCTGTCCGACGATCACCGCCTGGTTGCTCAAGGCCACGTCGGCCGAATGAAGGTCGGCCAGTATGGGCGGCCGGGACCGCGACTTGATGATCGATCCATCGGAGGTGGGTGACCGTCCGGCGGGCGCCACACTCGGACCGCCTGCTTCCCGCGCCGCCATGGCCGATATGGTGCGCAGCGGGATGTGTGGCAGGAATAGCAGTACCAGCAAGGCGATCGCCATCACGGTCGCGAGGGCGACGAAGACCACGTCGATGGAGTGCGCGAAACCCTCCCGGAACGGCCTGGCAAGTATCGGCGTGATCCTCGTCAGGAACGAGGTGTCGTTCAGTCTCGAACCGGTGGCGTTGGCGCCTCCGTGGATGATCGCCAAGATCGGCCGGTTGGCCGGGGCCTTGGCGATAGCGGGATCAGAAAGCGCGTGGCGGAACGTCGGTGTCCTGGCGGCCGCGAGGTAGGAGTCTGTGATCTTGCCGCCGACGGTCGTGAAGAGCAGTGACACGAAAATCGCCGCGCCGACGGTGGAGCCCATTTGCCGGAAGAAGATCGCCGATGACGTCGCGACGCCGATATCGCGCGGGTTCATCGCGTTCTGCGCAGCAAGTGTGATCGGCTGCGTCACAAGGCCGAGTCCGAATCCGACCATACTCATACACAGGCCGACCCGCCAATATGGGGTGTCAACCTCGACCGTTCCCAGTAGTCCCAGCCCAATGACGGCCAGCCCGCTTCCGACGATTGGAATGGTCTTGTATCGGCCCGTGCGGCTGATTACTTGGCCGGTTAGGAGCGCGCCGACCACGACCCCGGCCGTCATCGAGACCATCCTCAAGCCGGATCCGGTTGGGGTAGCTCCCCTGACAATCTGCAGGTATAGCGGAAGTATGGATATTTCGCCGATCGTGCAGACGCCGATGATGAATTGCCCGATAGTGGCCACGCTGAAGGTGCGGTTCCGAAAGAAGCGCAACGGAATCAGCGCCTCGTGTTTCATCCACGCCTCGGCGAGCAGGAACGCGAGCAGACCAACGGCGCCGAGCGCGTAGCAGTTCAGCGAGCGAAAGCTGGCCCAGCCCCATTCCTGACCCTGCTCGGCGACGACGAGGAGTGGCGCCACGAGAACACAGATGGCAAAAGCCCCCCACCAGTCGATGCGGTGGGGCTGGCAGGGCTGGCGCAGCCGGTAGAACTTGACGATGACGAGCAGAGCGACAACCCCGATCGGCACATTCACGAGGAAGACCCAGCGCCAACCCGCGATGGCGAGAATGCTGTTGGTGCCGGCGAAAAACCCCCCCACCACAGGGCCGAGCACGCTGGACGCTCCGAATACCGCCAGAAAGTAGCCTTGGTAGCGGGGGCGTTCCCTGGGCGGCACGATGTCGGCGAGCATCGCCATCCCGAGCGAGAACAGTCCGCCCGCGCCCAACCCTTGGAACGCGCGGGTCGCGGCGAGCATGTACATCGATCCGGCGAGGGAGCAGGCCGCCGAGCCAAGGACGAAGATGGTGATGGCTACGAGATAGAACCGCTTCCGGCCGTAGATGTCGGAAAGCTTTCCGTACAAGGGAGTGGAGATCGTCGAGGTGACGAGGTACGCGGTGGTCACCCACGCTTGGAGGCTGAGGCCGTGCAACTGGTCGCCGATCGTCCTTATCGCCGAGGCCATGATGGTCTGGTCCAGTGACGAGAGGAACATACCCAGCATGAGGCCGATCACCACGGAGAGAACCTGGCGGTGACTCAACGCTACGCCGGGCCGGGCCGGGCCGGTCGCGTGCCCCGCGACGGTGGTGGCACTCACGGGCGCCACTCCAGATCCGTCACGAAGGGTGTCACCCCCGTGCTGCGCAACGATTCGGTGTCGCGCTTCTGGCCTAGCCCGGGCGCGAGGTGACCACGCGCCACCAGGGAGTCCAGTGACTCCCACGGCCCGTCTGCGGCCCTGCGTGGTGGCCTGTTGTCGGGCTGCGATGTCTGGGCCGTCAGAAACCACTGCGCCGTATGGCTGTCCACGGTTCCGAACATCGAGATCATCGACAGCAGAAAGGCGTCATTGGCAAGGCGCTCGGCGGAGTCCATTGGCCCCTGCAGATGTCGGTTGCGGGCGTAGGCGAACAAGGTGTAGGGCAGTACACCCGCGACAATGGCGATCACGAGTACGAGGGGGTGCAGGACGACCTCGACCGCAGTCGTGAGGCTACCGGCCGTGGCGACCACCGGCACGATGGGACCCCGTCGCTTTTCCTGCTGTCCAGGGTCGTATGGCAACAAAGACATGACGGCTCCCCACCGCGTTACCGACCGCCACTTCGTCCGCGGTGGAGCGGCGCGGACGATGACGACCAGAGCCGATGATCGGCAACACAAACAATGCCGGGGTCGGCCTCCGCGCGGATACCCCTAGGTCCTACACAGGCGCCCCTATCACCGAGCGAAACATACTTGCCCCAATTTGATGTCCTTTATACTATATAACGGATATAACAGACGACCTGGTGTGAGGGGGACCCCTCGCGGGACATATGCCCTTTCCAAACGCCAGCCTCAGCGGGCAGCATTCTTGGCAGCCAGCACCCAGACAGCCAATCGTGCGGCCGAGGGCCGCGATGATGTGCGGGCCGTGAAGCGAGCGCGCGAACCGGCCACGTTGGACTGGAGCTCTACGACGACATGATCACGCGCAGGGTTTCATCGAACAGTGAGGTCAGGACGGTACCGGCCATCGCCCCTGGGTCGACTTTGCTGGAACGCGGGGAGCAATTGTCAGCCCTGGTAGAGGCTATCGTCCTTGCCAAGTCTGGTCGGGGCGGTACCACTGTGGTTACCGGATCGGCAGGATCGGGACGTTCTGCCCTGTTGTGTGCGGCGCAGCGGATCGCGCGCGAGCACGGGCTTAGGGTCCTGCCCTGCCTAGCCCGCCAGTCGCCCATATCGACGACGTTGATCCCCGGCATCAGCCGCTTGGTCGCCGAACTCGGTGAACGACCGCAGGACGATCCGGCCCGGCTGGCCTCCATGCTCGCCGGAGCGAGCCGGTCGACGCCGATCCTCGTCGTAGCTGACGATGTGCACGAGTTGGACGCCGGCTCCCTCCGCTTCCTCGATGCATTGGTTCGCTGTGCCGATACGGAAGCGATCCACGTCGTGCTCTCCTGGTGGGCCTCGGCCGACGATCGGGGCGCTCAGCCGCTCAGCCTGCCCGGCCCAGTCCGCCGCATCCGGCTGCGCCCGCTGTCGGCCGCTGCGGTCTCCAGCCTGTTCCAGTCCCGGTTTACCCAGCACCCAAGCTCGGCGCTCGCCACACAACTGTATCGAACCATCGGGGGCAACCCTTCAGCCGTTGAAGCTGCGCTGGAGGACCTTTCCCACGCCGAGTCCGTGGGCGCATGGCTTACCAGAACCGGCCCTCGGTTCAGCCGAGCCGTACAGCGGTTGCTCGACACCCATCAACCAACGGGCCTTCGCCTAGCTGCCCAGGCCCTCGCGTTGTTCGGCGACCACTGCCGCCCAGCCATCCTGAGCCAGGTCATTGGCCTCCGATTGCCTCAACTCAGCGAGATATTCGACGAACTCAGCGCGATCGGGCTACTGGCGCCGGGGCACCTCCTGCGTCCGCGCGTCAGAGCAGCGGTACGCAGCTTCACCGATGCGGACATGATCCGCTCGTTGCATCTCCGCACCGCCGAGGTCTTGCACACGGACAGGGCGCCCAGCCGGGATATCGCACAACACCTGCTGGAGGCTGGAGAGGCACCCCAGCCCTGGGCTTGTGGCGTCTTGTGCGCGGCCGCCGAGGACGCTGCACGGGCACGGTGTTTCGAAAACGCCATAGAGATACTCAACCTGGCATTGGACTGGTGCGACAGGGAAGACCTGCGGCTCGACATCCGCGCGCGGATGGTGGACGTGTGGTGGTGTGCGGAACCGGGCCGAGTTGCCGGACTGGTCCAGGTGTTGGCCGAGAGCGCTTGCGGTGGCAAGCTCCCCGAGCGCTGGCATCCGCAGCTGTCCCGGATGCTCGTATGGCACGGCCAGGCCAGCAAGGCGCGCGAACTCATCGCCCGGGACGAAGCCCCGTCCGTGGATGAGTTGCCTCGCCTGGTGGAACGGCTGATCAGCGACGTGTGGCTCCGTCACGTCTTCCCGTGGGTGCCGCCGTCGGCAGAGCTCCGATCGGACCTTGCCGCCAGCTCACACCCGTGGCTGCCCTGGGCGCATGCTTTGCCGACCTTGCTGACCGAAGGCGACGCCGAGCGAGCAGCTACCGCGGCGACCGAGGTGCTGCACCTGGTGGGCCCCCGCGAACTCGATCTGGAATCCGCCCAGGCCGCCCTCTTCACCCTGCTGTCACTGGAGAGGCTGGATCCAGCAAGTCCGTCTTATCGGCGCCTGATCCGCGAGGCGGAGGAGTGCGGACTGGCATCCTGGCGCTCGCTGAGCGCGGCCAGCGAGGCGGCGATCGCCTACTGGCGCGGCAATGTCGAGGAAGCCGGCATGCTCGCGCGGCAGGCAATCGGCTTCGCCGGCGCGGGCGGCTGGAGTGTTCTCGTAGCGCTGCCACATGCGGTGCGGCTGATCGCGCTGACAGAGCAGGGACGTCATTCGGAGACGGTCGAGGCACTGGCCATCAACCTGCCCGAGGAATCCCTGCTCAGTCCCTACGGACTCCTTCACCTGCGCGCCCGCGGTCTGCATTACTTGTCCACCAACGCGCTGTACTCCGCAGCCGCAGATTTCCGCAGGATCGGGGAGATTCTCACTTCATGGCACATGGAAGCGCCCGGCCTCCTGCCATGGCGCACGGATCTCGCAGAGGTCTGCCTCCGACTCGGCGACTGTGAAACCTCGCGCAGCCTCGCAGAGGAGCAACTCGTTCTGGCGGCGTCGCCGACGTCCTGGAGTGGCGCTTACGCGACGCGCCTGCTCGCAAAGGCAGGGTCGGCCACGCCCTGCACGTCGACGACGCAACAGCTGAATGCCCTCGAGAGTCGAAAACCGTCCTGTGGGGACAATCGATGGACCACATTGTCGTGGGCCGAGGACCGAGTCGCTCGGCTGGCCTACCAAGGCTACACCAACCGCGAGATCAGTAAGGCGCTCTACATCACGAGAAGCACCGTGGAACAGCACCTCACGCGTATCTACCGCAAGCTAATGATCAATGGCCGAGAGGGGCTCGTGGCTGCGTTCGCCAGGCCGGATGCGCAGACAACTCAGAAACCGAGCGCAGGGCAGTCAGGAACGCTCGAATCGATTGCTGATCTTCATGGTCGCGGTCCAACGGCCGCAGGTGAGTCAGGTCGGCGGTCGGCGGCGTGAAGCGCGTGGCCGGATGGCCGCCGGTGGTGCACGCGGAGACATCGGATGAACGCAAGGGATTGGTGCGTCCAAAAGGATCCGATTGACGCCAGACATGGTCTGGACCGGGAGGGAGTCACGATGAGCCAACTGAGGGTCCGCAGCCTGCTGGCGCCGGCGGTGCTGGCGGCGCTGCAGATCGAGCCGGCACACCCCTACATGATCGCCGCACGGCTACGGGCCCACGGCGGGCACCAGCCGGGCCGGGTGAAGATCGGCTCGCTGTACGCCGTGGTGCGCAGCCTGCACCGGCACGGCCTGATCCGGGCGGTGCACACCGAGCGGCAAGACAACCGTCCACGAAGAACGGTGTACGAGATCACCGAGCGCGGCCGGGTGGAGCTGCGGGACCGGATCAACGAACTGGTCCAGGTGAGCGAGTACGAACTGCCCGCGTTCCCGGCGGTACTCGCCACACTCGTGGTACTCGGACCCGGGGAGGTTTCAGGGCTGTTGCGCCGCCGGCGGGACGCGCTGCAGACCCACCTCGTGGCCGCGCGCACCGCGCTCGCGTCGGCCCGTAACCAGGTGCCGTGGCTACTGCTGGCTGCCCGCGAGTATGACCTTGCCCTGCGGGCGTCTGAAGTGGATTGGCTGGACACCGTGCTCCGACGGCTCACCCGGGGGCGCCCGGCGCTCCCGCCCGCCCCCGCCGGCCTTGAGGGCGCGGCATGAAGGTGCGGCTGTTCGCGCGGGAGGGACTGCTTCGATCCCAGACTGGCGCGGCCCGCATTACGAGGTGGTCGGTGAACTGCAGGCCGCCGTCGAGGCCGAACCCTTTCGGGAAAGGCTGTGGCGCAGGTCGGTGCAGGTTCTGAGGAGTGGATGATGGAAACAGGCACCAACGAGGCGTCGTCGTTGTCGCGGCAGCGACAGTCTCTCTCTCCGAGAAGACCCTTGACGTTGTATGGTCGTGAGCCCGAGCTGAGATGTCTCGATGACATTCTGAGAGGTGTGATCGGAAGCGGACGTGGCATGGCGGTTTCGGTCGTGGGCGCGGTCGGCGTGGGCAAGACCGCGCTGCTCGCGGGAATGGCGGCCGCGGCACGGGCGCTCGGTTTCCGGGTGGTGCGGTTGGGCTTGGATGAGGAGTGCCGGCCGGATGTGCTGATCCGTCTGCTGTGCGACACCGACGCCACGGGCGACGATTTGCGGGTGGCGCTGGAAAGCCGGCCGACCCACGTCCCGCTGCTGGTCATCCTGGACGACCTTCGCTGGTGCGAGCCCACCTTGGCGACGTTGGAGAAGCTGTTCTCGGTGCTGACCACGAAGCCGCTGGTGTGTGTGCTGGCCCGGCGCCCAGACCGCCAGGTGGGCCACCTCGACCAGTTGTTCCGCTACGCGGAGGAAAAGCGGATCCTGGCGCACCTGCCGGTGCGCCGGCTGTCCGATGATGCGGTGGCCAACGTGGTCGAGGACATGCTCGGCGCGGTGCCCAACGAGGCGCTGACCGAGTTGGCCGCGTGTGCTGAGGGTAACGCTGGCGCGTTGATCGCGCTGGTCGACGGTCTCGTGCAGGACGGTGTGATCCGGTGGCAGGGCGGTGCGGCATCGCTGCTGCCGGAGTTCACCGGGACGGCAGAGATCGCGCCGCTGCCGGATTGCTTGAAGGCATTGGTACAGCGCAAGCTGGACACGCTTTCGCCGCAGACCCGGCAGATGCTGGATGTGGCGGCCGTGCTGGGCCGCACGTTCGCCCCCGATGACGTGGCCAGGATGCTCGGGGAGCCCGTCGCGGTGCTGGCACCCGCGTTCGGCGAGGCGCACAGGGCCGGCGTGCTGGACTGCGGGGCGGAGCCGATGCGGTTTCGCCGCGTCGCGACCTGGCAGTCGGTGCTGCGCAAGATCCCGGTGTCCATCCGCAACGCACTGAACCTCCAGGCCGCGGAACTGCTGTTCACCCGCTCGGGAGCGGTGGCCGATCTGGCCAGACACCTACTGGGCGGAGCGATGCAGTACGACACGCTCACGCTGGAGATGCTGCGTCAAACGTCGGAGCAGACGCTGGACTCCTCGCCGCAGGTGGCGGCGGAATTGGCCCAGCGGGGCCGGGAACTGGTGCGGGGCGACAGCGAGGAATGGCTACCGCTGACGCTGATCGCGGTGGAGGCATGCACCCGGGTCGGCTGGTTGTCTCGGGCGGTGGAGGTGGCCGCTGAGGCATTCCGCCGTGAGGTACCGCCGGAGCCGATGCGGGCGCTGCGATATTGGCTGGCGACCGCCTTGATGCTGCAGGGCCACAACCGCGACGCGGCGGAGGTGGCCTCGGGCGTACTGACGGATCCCTCCGCCCCGGTGGACGTGTCGCGGCGGCTGGTGCGCAGCGAGTCGATGGCGGCGACGCTGTTCGGGCTGCCGGCCGCCGCGATGACCGACGCACTGCCTGCCGATCCCATGCTGGCCTGGCGGGCGGGTCTGGTGACGGATGCGGTGCGGATGTCCGACGAGGCATTGCGGACCGAGCAGGACCGGCTGCCGGTGAGTTGGCTGGGGCACCCGCGGCTGGTGCATGCGACGGTTCTGACCGGGCTGCGCGACGTCGAGGGTGCGCGGGCGGCGATCGCTGAGCTGGAGCAGCACGTCGATCCCGCGCTCGCTGGCGTGCCGAAGCTGCTGAGCGCCCGCATAGACCTCGCCCTGGGTCGGTCGGAACGCGCGGCGACCGCGGCGACCGCGTGTCTCGCGCTGGCCAAGGAGGGTGGCCTCCAGGTATACGTGCCGGCCGCGCTGACGGTGGTGACGGCGGCGGCGCTACGGCGGGCCGACATCGCCGCCAAGCTGGCCGAGGACCCGTTGGTCGCGTGGGCGCTAGCCGAGATGGAGGGTCGCTGGCCGGTGGCGCTGGAGTGGATGCAGGCCCGGTTGGCGCTCGCGCAGGACAAGGGCCATGACTGCACGCCCGTGCTCGACCGGGTCAACCGCGAGCCCGCGGGCCGCCGGCTGCTGTTCATCGAAGAACCCGCTGCGGCGGCCTGGATCGTGCGGATGGCGCTGGCGGTGGACGAGCGGGAGTGGGCCGTGACGGCGGTAGACACGGCTCAGCGATTGGCCGATGAGAATCCGAAGGTCCAGTCATTGCAGATGTCGGTGGCTCACGCGCGCGGCCTGCTGGACGGCGACCAAGAGGAATTGGCCCAAGCGGCGCAGGGGCATCCGGATCTGTGGGCGCGTGCGTCAGCGGCTGAGGATCTGGGCGCCGGGCTGGTCGGTGTCGATCGGGACGCGGCGATCACGAGGCTGGAGACCGCAGCGGCCCTGTATGAGTCGGTGGAGGCGGAGCAGGACGTCGCCCGGGTCCATCGCCGGCTGCGTGAATTGGGTGTGGTCAAGCGGCTGTGGCGGGCGCGGGCCGAGGGCGGGACATTCGGTCTGACGGAGATGGAACGGGCCGTGGCCACCCTCGTGGCCACCGGGCTGACCAACAAGCAGATCGCGGCAAGAATGTTCATCTCGCGTCACACCGTCGCGTTTCACCTGCGAAAAGTGTTCCGCAAACTGGATATCGGCTCACGCATCGAACTGGCCCGCCACATCCACGCCAGCGACGCCTGACACAGTGGCCAGTTCCAGCCGGACCGGGCCGTGGAAAACCATGTCGTCGCCATAGCGGACCTCACCGACCGTGTGGCCGGACAGTAGATCGAGCAGCAGCGGCAGCGCGATCTCCGCCTCAGCCCGCGCGAGCTGGGCGCCCAGGCAGTAGTGGATACCCAGCCCGAAGCCGACCTGGCGCGCGGAGCCCCGGTCCAGGCGCAACTCGTCCGGCTCCGGGAACCGCCGGGGGTCACGATTGGCAGAGCCGAGCACGAGGACGACCTTGTCTCCGTTGGCGATCTCGCGGTCGCCCAGCCACTGCGCCGTGGTGGCCCAGCGCGTCACCATTTGCACGGGCGGGTCGAAGCGGATCAGTTCCTCCACCGCGAGGGGCACCAGTTCAGGGTGCGCCCGCAGCCGGTCGGCGAACTCGGGCCGGGCGGTCATGGCGAGCACCGACTTGCCCAGCAGGTTCGTCGTGGTCTCGTGCCCAGCCGTCAGCAGGTGGATACACGTCGCGGTGATCTCGTCGATAGTCAACCCCTCCGCCTTCGCCAGCAGAGACACCAGGTCCGCTCCCGCCGCCCCGCCGCCGCGGCGACGACGCACCTCCTCGGTGAAGTACTCGGTCAGCGCGCGGGCGGCGGTCTCGGCCTGGCTGAACGCGTCGGCACCCCGGGCGGCACGCGAGGAACTGGCTTCCTGCAACCACATGGCGCGCTCACGAAACCAGCCGTGCTGACTGCCCGGCACGCCCAGCAGCGCGCAGATGACCAGCACCGGCAGCGGCGCCGCGAACTCTGCCACCAGGTCCAGCCGGGGCCGAACGGTCAACGGCCGCACCAGATTCTCGGCGATCGCGGCGATCTGCGGCCGCAGGTCGGCCACCACGTTCGGGGAGAACTCGCCGGCAAGCCAGCGGCGCAGCCTGGTGTGGCGCGGCGGGTCCAGGAAGACCAGCCAGTTCTCTACGCTGCGGCGCAATGCGTCGTTGCGACCGGGGATATGCGCGGGCATGTTGCGTCCGAAGTGCCGGCCGGACAACGTCCGTGCGACGTGGTCGTAGCCGAACACGTACCACGTGCTCGGCTCGGCCTGGTGCACGGGATCGGCCTCGCGGTAGCGCCGGTAGACCGGATACGGGTCGGCGACGTCCGCGGCCGACCAGCCCTTGGGGGAGAACGGTTCCATCACGCGGCTCCACGGACGACGTCGACAAGGTCCAGCGGAGCGGACGGGAGCTCGCCGCCCCGCCAGGCCACGTGCCCGTCGGGGCGGACGAGGACGAACGGGAAACGGTAGAGCGTGGCGATCTCATGACTGTCGCACCGGGTGGTTCCGAGCGGGACACCGCGGTGGGCGAACGCATCGGTGAACCCGTGGAGGCGGTCGGAGTCCGCAAAATGCAGCAACGTGAACGCGCGACCGAAAAGGTCCAGTGTGGACACTCCAGGGCGGAGCCAGGCGTGTGCGGCGCGGCTGCCCGGATCGCTGCTCGGCCGCCAGTCCGGCGTGTTTTCGGCGAGACCGTCCGGGACCACAATCGGTGACCGGTAGTGGAATCCGAAGTGGACGTCCGGGGCGTCGAACTCGTGGCGGGCGCCGCTGGTCGCCAGCCGTTCGGCCATCGCGGCCCGCGCCCGATCGCCGGCCGGACCATCCTCATCCAAATTGGACGGAAGGGACCGGTCGATGGTGCGCTTGAGGTTCGTGTTGGCGGCGTTGAGGCTGTCCACCGCCACCGGCCGGCGTTCGGTCTCGTAGCTGTCCAGCAGACCGGGACCGGCCCAGCCGGCCAGTTCGGCGGCGAGCTTCCAGCCAAGGTCGGCGGCGTCGCCGATGCCCGTGTTCATGCCGAATCCGCCAGAGGGGGACAGCGTGTGTGCGGCGTCTCCGGCCAGGAACACCCGCCCCGCCCGGTACTGGTCGGCGACTCGATGGGTCAGGTGCCACACGCCGTCCGAGATCAGCTCTACCGGCGTGTCGATGGCGATGGCGTCACGCACCAGGGCCATCGGCTTCTGATCGGTCTGACCGGCGACGACGAGGTTGTACAGGCCGCGGCCGTCGAGTGAGCGCATCGGGTAGCGCAGTGTCGATGAGCGCATCAGGAAGTACACCAGCGCGATGCGGTGGCCGCGCTCGGTGAGTCGGTCGGGCAGCTCCGGTGCGCGGAACAGGATGTTGCGAAAGATCCGGGTTTCGTGCCTCGGGGGAGCGTCGATTCCGACGGTCTTGCGAATCGGGGACGAGCTGCCGTCGCAGGCGACCAGGAACTTGGCGGATACGCTCATCGTGGTGCCGGCAGCCTGGTCGGTGATCGTCGCGCGCACGCCGGTCGCGTCCTGCTCGAACTCCTCCAACCGGCATCGGTAGCGCAGCGGGCCGTCCGGGTGTACGCCGATCGCGTCGGCCAGCACGGGGTTGAGCATGTGCGCTGGGCACACCTGGTCGGGTTCGGGGGTGTGGTGGAACACGGGGCGGGCGCGCGCGGTGCCGCGCTCGAAGCGGTAGATCTCGTGCCGGCCGACGCGGGTGACCCAGACGATGTCGAGCGGGTGGTCGCCGGGCCAGCCTGCGCCACGGATGCGGTCCGCGACGCCCCAGCGGCGGAAGTGTTCCATCGAGCGCGGTCCCACCGTGCTGACTCTGGGGTGGCGGACCACGCCGTCGCCGGTGTCGATGATCATGTGCTGGACGCCGTGGTGGCCGAGGTTCAACCCCAGTGCCATGCCCACCGGCCCGCCGCCCACGATCAACACGTCGGTCTCGTGGCAGGACTCGGTCATCTCAACCTCCCCTCAGTTGATCGGCCAGCAGCATGCTGATCTCGGCCACTCGCCCGGGCACGAGTGGGCAGGCGGCCGCCCGTGCGGCCATGATGTCCAGTCGCCGCGCGACGCGGCGCACCGCGACGTCGTGCCGTGACACGAAGGTCGGCGGTACGTCGAGTTCAAAGGAGGGTCCGGCCGTCCTGCCGCGCAAACCCGATGGCATGGTCACAAGCAGTTCACCGAGCGGACGCAACACGCCGGTCATCACGTCGATCGTGGCGTTCATCAGCTGCGACCGACGCAGGCTGGTGTCCGGTCCCGAGCCGAAGTGCTGCACCATCAGTTGCAGCATCACGGAGTATGCCTCGTTGAAGAGCGCCATCACGTTCCGCGCCGCGGGATCGGGCACGTATTCGCGCGTCTTGTCACCGCGGCGCAGCGTCGGGTTGCGCACCGTCGGATAGGACGGAACCCAGTCCGCGTGGCGCAGGGTAGCCGCCACGCCAAGGAATGCGGCGTAGTGGGAGTCTTCGCTATCGGTCAGCGCACCGCCTTCGCCCTGTTCGGTGACGAGGTCGACGGCGAACAACGCACTGGCCAGATCGTCGACCTCCAACTGATAGTCGGGGTGGCGCTGGTTGACCGACTCCCGCAGGAACAGGTGGTGTTCGCCGCCACCACGCCCTCGTTCCACCAGGAACAGGTCGGGAATGTTCTGCAGTCCACGCCTGATGTCGCGGTACAGTTCGCTGACCGAGGCGCACCGGTACTCCGCGAAATCCGGCCGCCCGACGCGGTCGCCCAGCCGTACGTCGCCGACCCGGCAGTCGGGCTGCTCGATGCGGACGAAGCGCTCGACGCTGCCAAGGTTCAGACGCTCCAAAGAGAAGTCCAGCGGAATGGGCAACTTTCCGTTGATCGTGCCAAAGTCCACGTCTGGCACGTGGAACGGCTCGCCGATCGCCTGCAGGATGTTGTTCACGGCGAGAAAGTGGATCATCTCTTCGCGGGCGACCCGGATCAGCGTGCCGCGGATCCCCTCGTCGAGGGTCTGGCCGCCGTCGCCGCACGCGATCGTCAACTGCTCGTGGGTCCATTCCCCGGAGTGAACATAGTCCAGGCCAACGCCGTGCGTCGGCACCGAGTATGCCGCGTACAGGTATTGCAGCATCACGGCGAGTTCGATCGTCACGGCGTCACGCAGCGCTGACACCAGTTCCGTGCGGGTGCTGATGTGGCGGTCCACACTGCAGGTCGCCGGCAGGACGCGCAGCACCCGTTCCGGCTGTTGCTGCGCCCGCAGGTACCGCAGCAGCATTTCTGCCTTCGGCTGGGTCAGATCCCGGGTGGGTGGCATGTAGTACGTCTTCACCTTGTTGGTGGGATCGCACATCTGCCAGATCAGCTTCGCGTACGTCTCCACCTTGCAGCGGTCCGCGAGGCTGAATACGTCCTCCCGCATGAACGCGTACAGGACCTCGTACGGCGCGAGGACCTCGCGAAAAACCGTGTCGTGGGTGATCTCGTCGTCGGGGAGATCCGCGAGCTGCCAGTCGTCGGGCAGCACGCGTACGGACACGTACCCGGTACCGGACCAGAACCGCAACAAGTCGTCGTTGTCGTAACTCAACGATTCTGGGATCGGGGGCTCGGGCTCGTCGACGGTCAGCAGGATCCGGGTCGAGCCGGCCCGCACACCCCGCAAGGTGAAGTGGCCGACGCCGTCCGCGTCGGCGTCACCGCACCGCATTGCGACGATCTCAGCCCGCGCCGCGTCCGGGGCGAGCGGCAACGCCCTCGGGTTGGGCACCTGCCGCAGCTGTACGTTTTCGATCGGGGTGGGCCGTCCACGGAGGAAGGAACGGAACACGACTTCCACATCGTGCTCGCCATCCTCGGCGTGCCGTGGATGTTCCAGGATCAGGCACGCGTCGTCGACCTGCAGGTTGATCTCGCGTTCGCGGGACAGCACCCGCCCGTCGTGCGCGGACACCAGCACCAATGCCTCGTCCTCTGCGGTGCTCTGCGCCGGTACCCACACGACCCCGCCGCTGGCCTCTGCCTCCGTGCAGGACTCGTGCGGAATCGCGGCGACCAGCCGATTGGTTTTCGCGGTCCGCAGTTGGAAATCATCCGCGGGAAGCGAGGGACCGACGGCGGCGATCATGTTCAGCGTGACGCCGTCCGCCGCCGGCTCGACGGCGAGAACGTGCGGCGCCAGTTCGCCCTCAACCGGCACCAGCAGGCGGCCGGACGGGTAGGTCCGCAATTCACCGCGGTGCCAGGGGCCGATGGTTCCACGCAAGTCCCAGCGCTTCGGGGCGTTGGGAGTCCACGGGGTGGCCGGCGCGGCGAGCGCGCACTGCACGACGATGCCATCGGCGCCCGACCAGAGCGTCGACGCCAGCCGATCGACGGCGGCGGAGTTGCTCGCCGTATTCAACCAGGTCAGCTCGTCCCGTGCCACGACGAACTGGTACACAGTGCAGCCGCCGTGACGGAAGTCGTGCCAGCGGGGCGGCTGGAAGCCGTGCACCGTGCCGGTCAGCACATAGGGGTTGTCGTGCGAGCGGCCCACACGGCCGAACCCGAACTGGCCCACCATCAGCGTGGTGGTCCAGTTCGACGACGGGTCGACGTCGAAGACGCGAGCCCGGTTGACAGTTGTCTGAAGGTACTCGTTGTAGTGACCCCACATGTCGACCTGGCTGCCCACAACGGGATCGGCCACGTCGGCTTCACCTGCGTCCAGCTCCACGCTGGAGACCACGGCGTCGACGACGAAGTGCCCGTTAGCGGCGACGTGATCGCCGACCGGGCCGTCGTACTCGGTCAGCGGGCGGTCGTGCCGGAACGGGGTGCCGTCGGCTGCGAGCGGCCGGTTCGTGGCCAAGTCGACCAGGCCGTTGCGCGGTCCGGTGGGCAGCTGCGTCGTCGCCACGCCCGTGAAGTGCAGGCGTGGCAGGTGGAAAACGCTCACTGCCTCCTCTCCGCTCGGAGAATCGGCCAGTCGATCTGGCTGGTCGTGGACCCTAGTTCCGACATTTCGATGTCGTGTATGGCGTCGAGGGCCGACTCGATGGCGCCCTCGATCCAGGCCGGCTTCGACGAGCAGTGCTCACCGGCGAAGAACAACTGGCCCTGCGGTCGTGCCGCCGCCCGCTGCTGTTCCTGGCGGGTGGCGGTGTCCTGGCCCCAGCGAATGGCGGCGGCCCCCTTGCTCCACCGATGCGCACCCCACGCGTGGCTCACCGAGCCCAGGATCATTCCAGGCTCGCGCAGACCCGGGTGCATCCGGCCGACCTCGTCCATGATGACACGGTGGCGGGTCGCCTCGCCGAGCTTGTCGAGTGCGTCCGCGTCCGGGCCGATGGTGTAACTGGCCAGAAGCACCGCGCCCAGCGACGGGTCGCTGTCCACCGGCGGATAGTACGTCTGCCGCACGAGGCCCCCGGTGAACGAGGCGCCGCCGGTGATCCCGTCCGCGGCCCAGAACGGCTCCCTGCAATGCAGCGCGATCTTGGTTGCGGGCCAGTACCGGGTTTCGTGGATCACGTTCAGCTTGTCGTCGTCGAAGCCTTCCAGCGTGAGCGTGCGCAGGATCGGGAAGGGGATGGTGCACAACACGTAGTCGCAGTGCCGATACGTGATGGTGCCACCGTGGCGCACCCCGACGAGCACGCCGCCGTCGCGCACAGACAGCCCGACGACCTCGTGGCCCAGCCGCATCGGCGCGCTGATCTTCTGGGCGAGCCTGTTTGTGAACGCGTCCATGCCGCCACGCATTCGGCACAGCGCATGGCTGGTCTCGTCGAGTACGTCGTCCAGCAGGCGCTCGTGGCCGCGGAAGGCCACCGAGCGGATGTGCGGGTGATGGGCCACCACGGAACGCAGGTCGAACCTGGATCTGGTAGTGCCGCACAAATACGGCTCCAGGTCGATCCGGTCGACTAGGCCGAGCAGTCCAGTGCTCACGCGGGGCCAGTCCGCAAACTCCCGTGGCGCGATGGCGTTCAGACACGTGTTCAGCCACGCGCCGAACAGCAGGGTGTTGTGTCGGTAGCCGTGCTCGCCCAACTGTGCGTCCAGCCTGGCAACGAGCACGTCCGGCGCCTCGCGCACCCGGATGTGGCGGCCGCCGGCCAGGAACAGCAGGTTGTCGTCGTCGGAGAACAGCGTCCGGAATTGGCGGATCTCGCCCAGCAGCCCCAATTCCGCCATGTAGTGCTGCATGTGTGTATGGGTCATGGGGAACCGCATCGCGCCCAACTCGGCATACGGCGATCCGGGACCGTCACCGAAGCGGTGGGTGTACACGCGGCCGCCGATACGCCTGCTTCCCTCAAGGACCTCCACGCGGTGCCCGAGCCGCTCCAACTCGTACGCAGCAACCAGGCCGGCCACGCCCGCGCCCAGCACGGTGACGGACTTGGGCGTTCGGACGGCAGGACCGCGTTCGACCTTCAATAGATGAATGACCATATGTCCCTCCTGCAGGGCGGCGCCTCGACGAACAGGCGCCGAACCGACCCGCGACCGTGCGGAGTTACCGAGGTTTGGACATCGTCTGGTGTGGGGGTGGCCGGGCGCATCCCGCGCGGCGGCCAACCGATGAGTAGCTGTTGCCGACCAAATCGTCTGTGTGGGTCGCCGCGGCTACCAAGGCTGACAGTGTTGGTGGAGATGGCTTGCCCGGCCGC
>DATEJJ010000357.1:0-3705 GCA_035278125.1 Rugosimonospora sp. | reverse complement strand
GCCGCGCCGCAGCCGCACGCGGCGCCGCAGGATCAGACGCCCAGCACGCCGGCCCAGCCCGACCAGCCGTGGCGGCAGGATCCGTTCATCCCGACCGCGGAGGAGTTCGCGCGGCGGCGGGCGGTGCGGCCGCCGGAGCCGGTGGCCAACATGGGGCTGCGCGGCGCGCTGCGGCGCAGCACGTTCGGCCTGGTCAAGATCGCTCCGGGCGTCCACGAGCGCGAGGTCAGCCAGGACATCGAGACGATCCGGCGCAACTTCGGCGGGCTGCGCCAGGTGACGATCGTGAACCCGAAGGGTGGCGCCGGCAAGACCGTGGCCGTGCTGATGCTCGCGATGACGTTCGGGCAGAAGCGCGGCGGGTACGTGCTGGCCTGGGACAACAACGAGACGCAGGGCACCCTGGGGATGCGCGCCCAGCAGGACTTCCACGCGCGTACCGTGCGCGACCTGCTGCGGGACCTGGACCACTTCCAGGGGGCCAGCGGGCGGGTGGGCGACCTGTCCCAGTACGTGCGCGCGCAGGGCGAGGGCATGTTCGACGTGCTGGCCAGCGACGAGTCGGCCACCGGCGGCGAGATGCTCACCGCGACCGCGTTCGCCGACATCCGCGACGTGGTGAGCCGGTTCTACAAATTGATCATGGTCGACACCGGCAACAACGTACGCGCGCAGAACTGGCAGGCCGCGATCGACGCGACGGACCAGCTGGTACTCACGATGTCGGCGCGCAACGACTCGGCGGAGACGGCGGCCCGGATGCTCGACCACCTGGAACAGTCGGGCCGGCACCGGCTGGTACGCCAGGCGGTGACGGTGGTGTCGATGCCGCCCAGCCGCAAGGACATCGACCTCCCGGCGATCCAGCGCCACTTCGCGGCGCGTACCCGGGGAGTGCTGCTCGCGCCGTACGAGCGGCTGATCGACTCGGGCGAGCCGATCCGGTACGGCCTGCTCTCCTCGGCCACCCGCGACGCCTGGCTCCGCGTCGCCGCCTCCGTAGCCGAGGGCCTCTGATTCGCATTGTTGTCGGCGTTGACATCGGATCCGGTGTCAACGCCGACAGGATCTCGGGACGGTCAGCCCGTGAGGGCGTCGGCGGCGGAGGGGTCGCAGTCGCGGAGGAACTGGGCACAGCGGGCGGCCTCGTCGGACTCGCCGATCTGGTCGGCGGCCAGGGCGAGCAGGTGGAGGCAGCGCAGGAAGCCCTGGTTCGGCTCGTGCGCCCACGGTACCGGGCCGCTGCCCTTCCAGCCGCTGCGGCGCAACTGGTCCAGCCCGCGGTGGTATCCGGTGCGGGCGTAGGCGTACGCGGCGACCGGCTCGCCGGCGTCCAGGGACCGGCGGGCCAGGGCGGCCCAGGCGGCGCTGAAGGTCGGGTAGGCGGCCGCGACCTGGTCTTCCTTGCCGGGGGGCGCTTCGCGCAGGGCGGCCTCGGCACGCGTGTCCTCGGGCAGCAGCGTGGCCGGCGACTCCGGCAGCAGGTTGCGGTGCAGGGCGCGCGGTTCGACGTTGCTAGACATGCCGCCCATCTAACCGTGCTAGCAGCTAAAAGCGCCGGCTGAAAGGCTGAGTCCTTGCTCACGCGACCGGCGGTTTTGATCAGCACGGGACCCGAGTAGAAAGAGAAGTCCGGAGCCTCCCCAGGACCCGGTAAGGAGAGCCCGGCGGTCCAGGCCGCCGGGCTCTCGTCTGTTCAGGGAGGATGAGCCCCGTGCCCACGCCGCCGCCCCCTTCGGTCATCGAACCGCCCGACTCCTCGCCCGGCGAGGTGGAGTCCCGCGCCGAACTGGACCCGCACCTGGCGGCCGGGAGCCTGGCGGGTCTGGTGGTGCAGGGGGTACGGCTGGACACCGACCCGCCCGACCTGTCGGCGGTCGACCTGACCGGCACGCTGTTCGTCGGGTGCCGGTTCGCCTCGGTCGAGGTGGAGGCGGAGGTGGTACGGCGCGGGGGGCACGTGGTACCGGAGTTCACCGAGGTGCCGTACCCGAGCGCGCCCTCGCCGCAAGAGATACGACCGACTTACCGCCCGACCGAGCGCGGTCGATCTCGTTGGGTACGGTAGAGGCTAGAGCGGGTCGCGTTGTAGCGGCGCGACCCGCACCCTGACCGCTACCAGGGAGAGCACCATGCCACGCCGGCACAGTGTCGACACAACGATCGGCGAGAACATCCGCACCCGACGCCAGGCCCGCAGCTGGTCGATCCGCCATGCAGCCGACCGGGCCGGCCTCGCGCACTCGACCTGGTCGCGCATCGAGAAGGGCGACATGGGCGTGGACAACCGGTTCACGCTCGCCGCGATCGCCGAGGCGCTCGGCTGCTCCACAGCAGACCTCACCGGCCGTCCCCCGATCACCACGGACGGGGAGCTACTGGCCGCACAGGGAGCCGTCGCGGCGATCCTGAACGTGCTGGTTGAGACCGACCTTGCCGAGGCGCCCACCGTGCAGCCCCGGCCGCTGCCCGAGGTGGCACGTGATGCTGAGCTGGTCTGGGATCTACGCCTGCGGTGCGACTACTCCGGCGCCGCCCGCCTGCTGGCCCCGGTACTGCGGGAGCTGCACGCGCACACCGCCGGCCCGGACCGCCGCGAAGCCCTCCGGCTGCTGGTGCGCACCGCCGACGCCACTTCGTTCGTGGTGCGCTACCTCGGGTACCCGGGTGAGGCATGGTTGGCGTCCGACCGGGCGCACGACGCCGCGGTGGCGCTGGAGGACCCCGTCATGCTCGGCCTGTCCGCGTGGTCGCTCGGCCACGCCGCGACCGGATGCGGCGCGTACGGGCGCGCCCTGCGCATCGCCGAGCGCGCCGTGGCTGACCTCGATCCCCGCATGACCGTGGACGATGCCCCCGAGATGCTCGGTGAGCTGATGATGTTGGCCGGCTTCGCGCACCTCGCGCAGGGGCACCGCGAAGAGGCGTCACACTGGGCGGGAGAAGCGGCCACCATCGCGGCGCGTACCGGTGACGTGCCGACGCTGGGCCTGAACTGGGGGCCCACCGGGCTGAACATCTGGCAGATTTCGATGGAGGTCGACGGTGGTGACCCCGGCAAGGCAGTGGAGCTCGCCCGCGCCACCAATCCCGCCGTCGTAACCGTCAGTCGGCAGGTCGCGCTGTACTCCGACACTGGCCGTGCGCTGACCCGTCTCGGCAAGGATGACGAGGCGGTACGGATGCTCGTCGCCGCGGAACGCATTGCGCCGCAACGGGTGCGTGCCTCGCGTCTGGTGCAGGAGACCACCCGCACCCTCCTCGAACGTGCCCAGCGCCGTGCGGGCGGTTCGGAGCTTCGGGGCCTGTGTGAGCGGATGGGCCTTTCGGTCTGAGGTGGTGCATAAACGCACCGGTGCCTGAATGCACCACTCCCCGGTAGCACCACGCCTACCTTCTGTTTCATCGAGTGTGGCGGTTGGTGTTAGGCACGGCCTGGCCGTTGGGCTCGCGGGTACGGCGGTGGTACGGGTGATCTGTCCGGGTTGACGGTTGCCCCCCGATCCTGGCGGGTACCGCTCGCGCTGCTGCCGTACCCGATCCAGTCGTGGCGGGCCGGCTCAATCCAGGGGTGGACGGCCGGCCCGCCGCCCGAGCAGGGTGCGTCGGCCGCGCCTCAGCCATAGGCCGACGCACCCGCCTGTGTGCGGGGTGGGGTGCGGGATGGCGTTGTCACTGGAGGATGCGCGGGCGAACGCGGCGGCG
>DATEJJ010000356.1:0-12759 GCA_035278125.1 Rugosimonospora sp. | reverse complement strand
GCGTCGCGGGCGGTGCTGGATCGGCATGGTAATTGTTCTTCGCCGACGGTTTTGATGATCGTTGAGGAGTTGCGGGCGGCGCGGCCGGAGCATGTGGTGGCGTTGGCGTTCGGGCCGGGTCTGACGCTCTACGCGGTGCTGCTGCGCGCGCTCAGCTGAGCCGCCGTCGGCATGGCGGGTTGCCTCAACGCGGGACGCGGATCGCCTGGCCGTGATGCGGGTCGGTGGCGGCCTCGGCAACCGGGTGCCGGAGGAGCGCTTCGGCGCTGCTCGTGTCGGTCAGTAGGACGTTGACCCAGCCTCCCGTGAGGGCCGCGTGGAGGGCCGCGTGCTTGCTTTCTCCACCGGCGATGCCGATACGGCGGGGGATGCGACGCAAGGTGCCGGCGTCGATTCCGACAACGCGTTCGTCGAGGTCGCTGTGGAGCAGGGTGCCCGCGGCGTCGAAGTACCGCTGGCACACGTCGCCGACCGCGCCGGTGTCGATGAGCTTGTCCTGTTCGGCCGGGTCGACCGCGTTGCCGCTGGCGCGCAGGAGCGGGGACGGGGGGAGGCTGCCGATGCCGACGAGGGCCATGGTGAGGCGGTTCCACTCGGCGGCGATTGACTCCATCGCGGGATCGTTGAGCAGGCTGTCCCGGATCGTCTGGCTGCCGACCAGGCCGGGCGCGGGGACGAAGATGGGAGTGGCGCCGATGAGCTGGGCGAGTTCGCTGAGTAGCCGGTTGCCCTGGGTCTGGGCCGAGGCGGCGCCGAGGCCGCCGACGAGTTGGATGACGCTGGCCGCGCCGGCCAAGCGGAAGGCGTGCATCCGGTCGACGACGGCGAGCAGTGTCTGGCTCCAGCTGGAAATGCCGATGCGTTCTCCGCCGGTCAAGGTGGCTTCCAGGTAGGAGGCGCCCGCGGAGCCCAGCGCGGCGGTGATGTCCTGGTAGGTGCCTTCGACGTCGACGACGACCGCTTCGGCGAGTCCGTACCGCTTTTCCAGTGCTTCTTCCAGGTCGGTGTGCACCCCTTGGGCGACGGTCACCACAGTGCGGACGATGCCGAGTTCGATAGCGCGTTTGAGTAGGCGGGAGACCCGGGCCTGGGACAGGTGAAGGGTGTCGGCGATCTCGACCTGCCGTATCCCGCGCTCGTGGTACATCCTGGCGACCTTGGTGATCAGACGGATCTCACCATCGGTCGGTGTCCGCGTGTTGCGGGGTGCTGACGTCATGGAACCTCTCCTGACAGGTCTGTCGTCACCCGTCATCTCTCCGTCGGACCATACTGCCACTGGCGGTGGAGCCCCTGGGCTGGCTCTCCGCTCTGTGGACAAAGGTCGGGGTGTTTTCCGTACAGACAAGAATAGAAGGTTGGTAAAGGTCAAATCGGATCGGAACGTGATTTGGCGGCCGTATGCCCGACGCGACCACCTGGCCTGACCGCGGGTCGATCAGCCAGTACTTCGAGGGCACCCGGTGATCGGCGTCGAGGAAGACCCACGGGCCGCCGTGTTCGGCGTATCCGAGGTACAGCACGCCGGGATCGAGCAGTCCACGAGTGTTGGTGGAGACGTCCCAGCACGGGCGCGCGTGGGCGAGTGGAAGGTCTTCGAGAATCCGGCCGACCAGGCCGACGTAGTGGCTACCCTCGAAACCCAGCGCGTCCCGCCATCCCGCGTCGGCGGCGAGGAAGTAGTCGCTGTGCCCGGGCTCGTGGGGGTGTAGCCGCCACTGCCACAGGCTCGCGGCACCGTAGGCGACGCCCATGAGTGCGCCGGCGCAGAGGTTGCACCACGCTTCGTGTCCCTGCCACCATCCGGCGGCGACACCGTGGCGGCCGGTGTGCTCGTAGGTGGGTTCGCCGTTCATGACCGCCCGGGCCGGGCGCTGCGCCCACATGGTGGCGACGCGGTCGGGTACGTGGTCGCCTGCGTGTCCGGTCTGGCATGCCTGGAAGTCCAGCCAGTCGGCGTCCTGGTGTGCGTCGTTCCGGTGGTGTGGACGGTAGTGGATACCGGTGGGCTGGCCGTAGGCGTCCCAGGCGTGGATTTCCCGGCCGCCGGCTTCGATCTGCGGTTCGGTACCCGCCCCGTCGGCGCCGGGCAGGTAGATCGCGGGTCGGGCGCCGAAGCGCGCCACGAGGTAGCGGCAGTAGCGGGCGTACTGCTCGGGTGGGACCACCGGCCCCGCCACGCCGAGGCCCTTCCAGCCGAAGCCGTGGAAGACCGGCTGGAAGACCGGGGTGATCCCGTGGTCGACCAGGACATCGACAATCCTGTCGAAGTACTGGAAGTAATCGACATTGAGGCGGGTGAGTCGCCCGTCCGGCAGGTCGTGGAAGCCGACCTCGAACCCGTGGTCGATGCCGCGGCCGGCGGGGCCCCGGGCACGCATGTCGGGCTGCACGCTCATCAGGAGTACGGCGTTGAAGCCTTTCGCCTGGCGGTCCGCGGCGTAGACCTCGACGTCCGCTGTGGTGGCCCGCCACGGCATGGCCCAGGCGGTGTCGAAGACGAAGAATGCGGGCGACCCGTCGGCGTGGCGGAAGGCGCGCCGCGTGGCGTGGGTCGTGACGAAGCCGCGGGTCAGGGCGCGGTGCGGATGGCGCGCCGGCGGTGGGGTACCGGCCAGCCGGCCGCTTGCTGGGCTGAAGCGATGGTGCGCCCGGCCGGCCTGTACCTCCCACAGCCACCCGCCGTCCGGGTACGGGGAGGCGAACCGTACCCGGTAGGTGGTACCTCCGTCCCAGAACACGGGACGGCGTAGTTCGGCGCCGCTCGTGTGGTGGAACACCGCCCACGCCTCGACGTCCAGGTACGGGTTGGCGGTGTCCGGCCCGGTAAGCGTGATCTCCACCTGGCTCCATTGTGGAGCGATCTGGTCAGCCACGGGCGTACCTTGTCCGGCCGACCTCGGCGGCCCAGTGGTGGCGCCGGCGCCGGCGTTCGGCGTCCGCCAGTCGTGGCGGGTAGGCCCGACCGTCGTGGGCGGGCGCCCACCGACCGCCCTGGCCGAGGCTCGCCCAGGCGAGCTTGGCGGCGCCCAGGGCGGATATTTCGGGTACCTGGCTCACCTGCACCTCTCGACCCAGCAGGTCGGCCTGGGTCTGTACCACGAGTTCGGCGTTGGTGGCGCCGCCGTCCGCGTGGAGGAGCCGCAGCGGCGCCGCGTGCTGTTCGATCACGTCCACGATGTCGCAGATCTGGTGGCCGATCGAGTCGACGGCGGCGCGGGCGAGGTGGCCCCGGCGGGTTGCCTCGCTCATGCCCGAGATCAGTGCGTGCGCCTCGCGGTCCCAGTGCGGGGCGCCCAGACCGGTGAAGGCCGGAACCAGCGTGACGCCGCCGCTGTCCGGTACGGTCTGCGCGAGTGCGATCAGGTCCGCGACGCTGCCGTCGGTGAGCAGGTCGGCCGTCCACGCGAGGGTGGCTCCCGACGACAGCACGTTGCCTTCCCAGGCGTAGGTGGGCGTACCGCCGATGACCCAGGCCAAGGTGGTGGGGACCGCAGACACGGTGGTCGACAGCGCCGGCATCGGGGCCATCACCGACGACCCGGTGCCATAGGTGGCCTTGGCCGTGCCGGTCTCGGTGCAGCCGTGCCCGAGCAGTGCGGCGTGCGAATCGGCCAGGACGGCGAGGACCGGAGTGTTGTCGGGCACCAGTGGCGTGTCGCGGGTCGCGCCGAACCCGGCGTCGGAGGCGAGCACCGCGGGCAGCGCCGTGGCGGGTATACCGAACAGGCTCAGCAGGTCGTCGCTCCACCCCAGGCGGGCGATGTCGTACAGCAGGGTGCGGGAGGCGTTGCCGGCGTCGCACAGGTGGTTCCGCCCGCCGGTGAGCCGCCAGACGAGCCAGGAGTCCACAGTGCCCAGCCGGACGTCGGTGAGCGGGACCTCGGGGGGACGGTGGTCCAGCAGCCAGCGCATCTTGGGCGCCGAGAACATCGGGTCGACGGGGAGGCCGGTGTGGCCGCGTACCAGCCGGCGGTCCCCGGCCGAGATGGTACGCGCGCACCAGTCGGCGGTACGCCGATCCTGCCAGCCGAGGACCGGCCCGAGCGGCCGGCCGCTGCCCGCCCGCCAGCCGACGACGGACTCCCGCTGCGTGGACAGCGCCACGCCGACGATCGTCACCTCGGGGACGGCCCGGACGCACGCGGTGATCGCCTCCAGCACGCTGGCCCAGATGCGGTCGGGGTCCTGCTCCACCCAGCCGGGGCGGCTGGACGAGATACCCACCGGCGCGCTACCCCAGGACACCAGCCGCCCCTCCGCGTCGACGAGCAGCGCCTTCGAGTTCGTCGTGCCCTGGTCGAGCGCCAGGACCACCTCAGGCCCGCCTCCTGCCGGCACAGCCCCTCCTCAGTGCTTGACTATCCATTCGGTACTGATAGATTATGCAGTCATGGCCGGGACGTCCACCGGATCCAGGGGGTTTGCGATGAAGCCCGAACGCCGACGAGTGATCATCAACAGCGACGCGAAGAACGAGGCAGACGACCAGTTCGCCATCGTGCACGCGCTGCTGTCACCGTCGCTGGCCGTGCGCGGACTGATCCCCGCCCACTTCGGCACCGCGCGCAGCGACCGGAGCATGGCGGAGTCGCGGGAGGAGATCGACCGCCTGCTGGACCTGCTCGCCCTACCGGGTCGGGTGCCGGTGGCCAACGGTGCGTCGACGCCGGTCATCGACAGGCAGACCCCACAGGACAGCCCCGGAGCGCGGCTGATCGTCACCGAAAGCACCCTGGCCACCCCCGACGATCCACTCTATGTGGCGTTCCTCGGACCCCTGACGGACATGGCGTCGGCGATCCTGCTCGACCCCGAGATCGTCCGGCGCCCCGTCGTGGTGATCTGGATCGGCGGCGTCGGCCACGGCGGCGTCGAGTCGTACCCCGGCGTCGAGTTCAACCTGGGCAACGACATCACCGCCGCCAACCTGGTGTTCGACTCCGGCATCACGCTGTGGCAGGTGCCCAGCAACGTCTATTCGCAGGTATCCGTCGGCTACGCCGAACTGGCGGAGAAGATCGGCGGTACCAGCGACCTGGCCGACTACCTGATCCGCCAGATGGTCGAGTGGAACGCAACCTACTGGCCGGTACCCATCGAGTCCCGCTCGCTGGGCGACTCCCCGGCCGTCTCCTTGCTGTTGTATCCCGGCGGTGGCACCTTCCGGTGCGTACCCGCGCCCCGCTTCGGACGGGAGGGCCATTACCTGCCCGGCTCGGGGCACCCCATCCGGGTCGTCGAATCCGTCGACGTCCGGTTCCTCATCGAGGACATGTTCGCCAAGATACGCCGGTTCGGCAAAGACACCTCTTCCGCCTCCCGGCTGTATCCACCACCCACCCCCGCCACCCCTGGGACGGTCACCCGTCCGGCATACGAAGGAGACCAGACATGACCGGCGAGAGCTATTCGCGCCGCAGATTCCTCGGCATCACCACCGCGGCCCTCGCCGGTGCCGGCCTGAGTGCCTGCACCGGGACCTCCGCCACCAGCACGTCCAGCGGCGGCGGATCCAACAAGCTGCGCGTGTTCACGTACGAGGACAACAGCACCATCGGTCTGCTCAAGGCGCAGATACAGAAGTTCGACCAGCAGAACGGCACAACGACCACAGTGGACAGTTTGCCCGGCTCGGGTGCGGCGGTGTACCCCGACAAGCTGCGTACCGAGCTGCTCGGCGGTTCGGGACCGGACGTGTGGCGGATCTGGGGTGGCCAGATCGGCGCCCCGTACGCCCGGGCGAAGCAGGCCGCCGACCTCGGGTCGTACTACACCAGGTACGGCTGGGACAGCAGGATCAACCAGAACGCGATCGCCGGTATGACCTTCGACGGTGTCAAGAGTGGCGTTCCCTTCTTCCTGGCCGGCGTCGGCGCCTGGTACAACAAGTCCCTGTTCGACAAGGCCAAGGTGACCGTGCCCACCTCCTACGCGGAGCTGGAGTCGGCCAACGACGCCCTCGTGGCGGCCGGCGTCACGCCGTGCGGCCTGGGCGGCAAGTACGGCTGGGACATCATGCGCCTGTTCGAGTACCTGCTGGAACAGGCGGCCGGCCCGGACCTGCACGACAAGCTGCTCAGCGGCGCCGAGACCTGGGACCGGCCCGAAGTGGTCACCGCCTTCACCAACTTCAAGAAGTGGCAGGACAAGAAGTGGCTGCCACAAGGCGCCCTGGGTCTTGACCCCGCCGACATCGAGCCGGGCTTCGTCCAGGCGAAGACCGCGTACACCATCGCCGGCCAGTGGGTCGAGGCCAGCGCCATCCAGGCCGCCAAGAAGCAGTCGGCAGACTTCGGTACCTTCCAGCTACCCACCGACCGCACCCCGCAGCGCCACTCCGGCTTCGTGGAGGGATACATGATAAACGCGCGGTCGGCCAACAAGGACAAGGCCGCCGCGCTGATCGATTTCCTGGTCCAGCCCGCCACCCAGCAGGCGCTGGGCATCACCGGGTCCACTGTGGCCGGTGCCGAGCCGGACCAGGCGAAGCTGCCGCTGTCGTACCAGTGGATCGACATCAACAAGAAGAGCGCGTTCTACACCATCCAGGACCAGGCATTCCCCAAGCAGCAGGCGGACCAGTACTTCGCGGTGCAGAGCGACCTGCTGCAGGGTACGGCGACGCCGGCGGGCGCGGCGAAGCGCATGCAGGATGTCGTGTCCAGCTGGGCGAAGAGCAAGTAGGTACCCACCCGTGGCAACCCATGCAGTGACCGCTGGCGCAACGGGGGCGCCGGCGGGTGCGCTTCGAAGAAGGAGGAGGCACGGCGGCCTCACGCCGTGGCTGTTCGCGCTGCCGGCGCTGCTCGTCTATGTCGCGTTCCTCGTCTATCCCGCCGTCTCGTCCCTGTTCTTCAGCCTGACCGACTGGGACGGACTCAGCCCGGGCTACCACATCGTGGGGCTCAACAACTACCGTGCCCTCGCCCACGACCCGGTGGTGATCCACGCGGCGGTCAACAACCTGATCTGGACGGTGGTCACGATCGCGGTTCCGATCGTCATCGGCCTGACACTGGCGGTGCTGCTCACCGGGAAGGCGCGCGGCAAGCCGCTGTTGCGGATGCTGTTCTACACGCCCGGCGTGCTGCCGCTGGTGTCCATCGCCTCGATCTGGGGCTGGCTCTACAACCCGCAGTACGGAGCCGTCAACGCCCTGCTGCGCGCCGTCGGTCTGGGTAGCCTCGCGCAGCCGTGGTTGGGCCAGAACTCGACGGCGCTGGCCGCGGTGATGGTACCGGCGATCTGGCTGCGTACCGGCTTTCCCATGCTGCTCTACCTCGCCGCGCTGCAGGGCATACCACAGGAGCAGTACGAGGCGGCGACCGTGGACGGTGCCAGCCGCGCGCAGCGGTTCTGGCGTATCACGATGCCGAACCTGCGACCGGCCCACTACATCGTGCTCGCGCTGTCGCTGATCGATTCGTTCAAGGTGTTCGATCTGATCTACGCGACGACCTACGGCGGACCCGGGACGGCGACCCAGGTGATGGGCACCTGGATGTACTTCAACGTCTTCCAGTACTACCACGCCGGCTACGGCACCGCGATCGCGGTCGTCATCACCCTCGTCGCGATCGCCGTCGGTATCCCGTACGTCCTGTCCCAGACCAAGGAGCACGACACATGACCAGCCTCGGCTCCGCGTCGGTGCCGCGCCCAACCCTCGCCCGGCCCGACCGGGATGCCGCCAGCGGGGAACCGCCGCCCCGCAAACCGCGCCGCAGGGGCGGCATGCTGTCGACGGTCGTGCTCGCCGTCGCGGCGCTCATCTGGATTTCGCCGCTGCTCTTGCTGCTCATCACCAGCATCCGGCCACTGTCCGACTTCGTCGCCCACGGACCCCTCACCTGGCCGAAGCATCTGACCGGGGTGAACTTCAGCGACGCGTGGCGGACCGGGAAGTTCGCCACCACCTACCGCAACAGCGCGATCCTCCTGCTGCTGAAGGTGCCACTCGGTGTGCTGTTCTCGGCGATGCTCGCCTTCGCCCTGTCGAAGCTGCGGATCCGGTTCCGCCGTACCATCATGTTCGGGGTGTTCCTCGGGCTGACCATCCCCATCTACATCACCATCGTGCCGGTGTTCATCATGCTGCGCAGCATGGGGCTCACCGACAGCCTGCTCGGCCTGGTCGGGCCGTACCTGGCGTTCGGCATCCCGTTCGAGGTACTGGTGCTGCAGTCGTTCTTCCGCCAACTTCCCGGTGACCTCATCGAGGCCGCGAAGATCGACGGTGCGGGGGAGTGGCGGATCTTCTTCACTCTGATCGTGCCGCTCTCGGCGCCGGCACTGGTCACCGTCACGATCCTGGACGCCGTCGCGACCTGGAACGAATTCCTGTTCGCCCTCATCGTGCTCAACTCCGACGCCAACAAGACGATCCCGGTCGGTCTGCTGAACTTCCAGGGTCAGTTCGCCAACAACAACACGGGCCTGGCCGCCGGCATCCTGATCGCCGTGGTGCCGATCCTGCTCGCCTACGTCGTGCTGCAACGCTGGATCGTCGCCGGCCTCACCGCCGGCGCCAGCAAAGGCTGACCACGCAACCCTTTCGATGGGAGTACGTCATGAGTCGCCTACCCGTCTTCGGTGCCGGGATCTGGCACTTCGCCACCTACAAGGACCGCTACGCCACCGAAGGGTACGGGCCGCCGGTGGGCCTGATCGAACAGATCGACCGGGCCGGCGCGGTCGGTGACCTGTCCGTGGTCGATCTCAACTGGCCGTTCCACGGCTTCACCGGCACCCTCGACGACGTACGGGCCGCGCTGCGGCGCAACGGGCTGCGCGCGGTGGCCATCACTCCCGAAATCTACAACCGCGACTTCGTCAAAGGCTCCATCACCAACCCCGACCCCGCGGTACGCGCACAGGCCCTGAAGGTGTTGAACGAGGCCACCCTGCTGGCCAAGCAGCTCGGGTGCGACTACGTCAAACTGTGGTTCGGGCAGGACGGCTGGGACTACCCCTTCCAGGTCGACTACCACGACATCTGGGCGTTGGCGGTCGACGGGCTGCGCGAGTTGGTCTCGGCGCACCCCGACATCCGGTTCGTCATCGAGTACAAGCCCCGCGAGCCGCGTAACCGGATCATCTTCCCCAGCGCGGCTCGGACGCTGCTGGCGATCCAGCAGGTCGGCCTCGACAACCTGGGTATCCTGCTCGACTTCGGTCATTCCCTCTACGGCCAGGAAACCCCGGCGGACGCCGCCCAGCTGTGTATCGACGCCGGCCGGCTGTTCGCGATCGACGTCAACGACAACTTCCGCGGCTGGGATGACGACATGGTGGTCGGGTCGGTGCACCTGGTCGAGACGTTCGAGTTCTTCCACACGCTGCGCAAGAACAACTGGGACGGCGTATGGCAGCTCGACCAGTTCCCGTTCCGGGAAGACAGCGTGCGGGCCGCCCAGGCCGCGATCCGCTTCCTCAAAGCGCTGCACCGGGCGCTGGACGCGCTGGACGAGCAGGCGTTGCGGGCCGCGCAGGCCGCCCACGACGCCCTGGCCGCCCAGCGCCTCGTCCAGCGGGTACTGCTGAGCTCGATGGCGGAGCACCTGGCGGAGGACAAGCTGGCGGAGGACAAGGCAGCGACAGCATGACCGCGCTCGCCGTCGAACACGTCACCATGCCCGTCTTCGGCAGGCTCAGCCCGCACTCGAGCCGGGCCGAGCAGGTGGCACACATCGCCGAGGCGGCGCGTCACATCCGGATCCAGGATCTCAAGCTGGTACACCACGCGGGCGCCGGACACATCGGCGGCGATCTGTCCGCCATCGACATCCTCGCCACCCTGTACGGCGCGGTCCTCGACATCGCACCGACCACTGTGGACGACCCGGACCGTGACCGGTTCATCCTGTCCAAGGGCCACGCCGCCGGCGCTCTCTACACCACGCTGGCCGCGTTCGGGCTGCTACCCCTGGCGGATCTGGCCACCTTCCTCAAGCCTCTCTCGGCGCTCAACGGACACCCCAACCGCAACAAGGTCCGCGGTGTCGAGGCCAACACCGGCCCGCTCGGCCACGGCCTACCCATCGCCGTCGGGCACGCGCTGTCGGCGAAGCTCGATGTCTCCCGCCGCCGGACCTACGTCCTCGTGGGCGACGGCGAGTTGCAGGAGGGCAGCAACTGGGAGGCCATGATGGCCGCGTCGCACTACGAACTGGACCGGCTGACCGTCATCGTCGACCGCAACCGGCTCCAGCAGGGCGCGACGACCCGGCAGACCAACGACCTCGACCCGCTCGACCAGAAGGCCGCCGCGTTCGGCTTCGCCGTCGTGGACGTCAACGGCCACGACCACGGTGAACTGCTCGACGTGCTGTCCGCCATCCCCTTCCGGCCGGGCAAGCCGACATTCGTGATCGCACATACCCACAAGGGCCACCCGATCTCGTACATGAGCAACAACGTCGCCTGGCACCACCGGGTACCTTCGCCGGCCGAACTCCAGCAGGCGCTGGCCGAACTGGGCGACGACCAACCCGCAACCCACCGAGGTACCGCAGCATGACCCCGACCGTCTCGGCACCGCAGCAGTCACTCGCCGACCAGCCGCGCTACGACTGCCGAAACGCCTACGTCGACACCCTCGCCGAACTCGCCCGCACCGACCATCGCATCGTCGGCGTCGTCAACGACTCCGTGGGCTCCAGCAAGCTCGACGCGTTCAAGAAGGCGTTCCCCGATCGACTGATCAACGTCGGCATCGCCGAACAGGACATGGTCGGAGTCGCGGCGGGCCTCGCCAACGGCGGGCGCATCCCGTTCGTATCCGCGGCCTCCTGCTTCCTGACCGCCCGAGCCATCGAACAGATCAAAGCCGACGTCGCCTACTCCAACCGCAACGTGAAACTCTGCGGGATGAGCCCCGGCGTCGCCTACGGCGAACTGGGCCCCACCCACCACTCCATCGAGGACATCGCCTGGCTGCGCGCCATCGACAACATCGTCATCGTCGTACCCGCCGACCCGATCGAAACGTCGGCCGCCATGCGATGGGCCGCCGCAACGGAAGGCCCCGTGTTCATCCGGGTCAGCCGGATGAGCGTCCCGCGGATCTATCCAGACGACTACGCCTTCCAACCGGGTAAGGCCGTCACCGTCCGAGACGGCCACGACGTCACGCTCATCAGCAACGGTACGGTCCTGTGGCGGGCACTGGTCGCCGCGGAACAGCTCGCGACGCAGGGCGTGAGCGCACGAGTCATCTCCATGCCCACCGTCAAACCACTCGACGTCGACACCGTACTCGCCGCCGCCGCCCAGACCCGCGGCATCCTCACCGCCGAGGAGGCGACCACCGCCGGGGGTCTCGGCGGTGCGGTCGCGGAAACACTCGCGCAGCACCATCCCGCCAGGATGAAAATCCTCGGCATCCCCGAGTTCGCACCCACCGGTTCAGCCGGCTTCCTCCTCGACCGCTACGGCATGTCCCCCGAAGGCATCGCCCAGAACGCCCGGGCACTACTCGCCTAGCCCGTTCGGAGACGACGAGGCGCCGGAAGGATACCCGGGCGCGCGGCGTCGGCCCGTCGTTCAGGCGCGGAGCACCGACTGGGCGAAGTCGAAGACGCGGTCCGGGTCGTACGTCCTGATGACCTGGCGTAGGCGGGGCAGGTTGGTGCCGTAGTAGGCGCTGGCCCAGTCTTTCTGGCCCGGGTTGAGGTAGTTGACGTAGGCGCCGGTGCCGAGGATCGGGGCGAGTGCCTGCTGTACCGCGAGCACCGCGGGGCCGCTGGCGGGGTTGCCGCTGTAGACCTGGACGGAGGCGTGCGCGTCGCGGTGGGCGAACGCGGTGTCCGTGGTGTTGACGCGGGCGACCTGGCCGCCGAGCGAGTCGAAGAGCAGCACCATGCCCGTCTGCCGGCTCATCAGGGCGACCACCTGGTCGGCGATCGACGTGGTGACCGTGTGTTGCAGCATCCGCGAGGCGGCGCGGAAGGGTTGCGGGGCGAAGGCGCGGCAGGCGGTGACGGTCTTGTCGAGGCAGCCGGCGAAGTACCGCATCGCGTCCAGGTAGCTGTAGGTGTGGGTGGTGCGGGAGGTCGGTGCTGCGCCCACCGCGGCGATGAGTGAGGTGAGGTGACCGTTGAGGGCGGCGGGGGAGCCGGTCCAGGTGCCGGTGACCCGGTTGGTGGGCGTGGTGGCGGCGGTGACCGCGCACAGCGCGGTGAGCTGGCTGGGCGCCGCGTCCATCCACTGGGACCAGGCGCGCAATACGCGGGAGGTACGGGAGGCCGGGAAGTGCAGCGAGAAGATCGTGACCGTGGGCGCGGGTACGGTGGCGAAGGTGAAGCTGGTGACGATGCCGCCGTTGCCGCCACCGCCGCCGCGTAGCGCCCAGAACAGGTCGGCGTCGTGGTTGCCGTCGACGGTGTGCCGCGCGCCGTCGGCGGTGACGAGGGTGGCCGCCGTGAGGTGATCGCAGGTCAGGCCGTAGGTGCGGGCGACCACGCCGATGCCGCCGCCCAGGGCGCTGCCGGCGACGCCGACGGTGGGGCAGGACCCGGCCGGCAGTGCCCGCCCGTGCGCGGCGAGCGCGGTGTACAGGTCGATGAGCCGGACGCCGGCGCCGACGACCGCGGTCGCGTCGGTCTTGACGGTGATGCTGTTGAGCCCGGCGAGGTCGACGACGACGCCGTTGTTCGGCGTGGAGAAGCCGGCGTAGCTGTGGCCGCCGGCGCGGGCGGCCAGCGCCACGCCGTGCCCGCGCACCCGCAGCACGCAGGTACGCACGTCCTCCGCGTC
>DATEJJ010000355.1:0-2159 GCA_035278125.1 Rugosimonospora sp. | reverse complement strand
CGTTGAGCACGGTGACGTCCACGATCTGCGCCCAGTTCCCTCGGGCGTACCGCATCCGGCGGGTGGTGCCGGCCGCGTGCGTGACGCGTACGCCGAGCCCGGACACGGCCGGCTGCAACGACAGTGCGAAGACGTGCAGGCTGGGTACGCCGGGGGCGGGCAGCGCGGTGGCCGGCAGCGTGATGGCGGTGACGGTACGGGTCGGATCCAGCCACAGCGTGACGGCGTACAGCACGACCGGGTGCTGATCGGTGCCGCCGGGAGAGTACCGGTACGGGGCGGTCACGGCCCCCGCGCCACCCGAGTACCAGTCCGGCGCCGAGATGTCCGCGGTGGACACTGACCCGTCCGCGTACCGCACGGTGGCGCTTCCGCCGGCGGTGCCGTACGTGGACGTGACGAGCAGGTACCCGGCCGCGTACCGCCCGACCGGTACCGCGACCGCCTGGCCCAGCGCGACCACGTTGTCCTGCTGGCCGGCAGCGGTGGTGGTGGCGAGCCGGTACGGCACCCCGTCCACGGTCACGGCTCCGGCGGGCAGCTCCGCGGCGGGCAGCCCGTACCCGGAACCGTCGATGTCCGCGTCTCCGGCCGCCACACCGATCCCGTTGTTGTTGAACAGGTCCGACAGCGCGACGGGTACCGGGTCGGTCGCGGTGGCGGCGGCGCGCGCGACGCCCGGGAGGTCGACGGCCAGGGCACCGCCCGCCACCACGGCACCGGCGAGCAGTCCACGCCTGCGCAAAGCCATCACAATCCCTTCGCTTCATCGGATGTCTGGACGGAATGACTCCGGCAGATCGCGCGTTAGACGCACGCCTGCCACTCAGAGGTCGGATGCCTGGACTGATTCCATCGCGATCGGGAGCCGGTGTCAAGAGGCGCGTCGATGCCTCGCGGTCACCGGCTACCGCGTCACGGAAGCGTGACCGTACCCGCCAGTGCGGCCGGGTCGCCACTGTAGGCACCCGCCTCGACGGTGACGGTTTGTGTGTCCACAGTGAACCCCGCGCCGGTCCAGCGCTGCACCGGCCGGGTGGTGCAGTCCACTGTGGCCTGGACAGTCTCACCGGCACCCGCCTCGACGCTGGCGAAGCCGACCAGGGCGCGGACGGTCCGCTCGTGGCCGGGCAGGCGGGCGTAGACCTGGATCACGTGCCGCCCACCGCGGGTACCGGTGTTGGTGGCGGACACGTGGACGGGGAAGCGCTCGCCGGCCACCGGCCCGACGTGGAGGTCGGCGAGCGCGAAGGTGGTGTACCCGAGGCCGAAGCCGAGCGGGTACGCGGCGGCGGTACCGGCGCGGTCCAGCGCGCGCTGCCCCCACCAGCGGGGGTACGCGACGCGCCGGGCCCGCCAGTCGACCGCCGGCAGGTCGGCCTGCCGGTGCGGGATCGCCACCGGCAGCCGCCCGCCCGGCTCGACGTCCCCGAGCAGGACGTCGGCGATCGCGCGGCCACCCTCCATGCCCGGGTACCAGGCGAACAGCACGGCGCCGGCGGCGGTGTCCCACGGATCGACGACGATGGTCCCGCCGCCGATGACGACCACGACGGTGCGCGGGTTGACCGCGGTGACGGCCTGGATGAGGGCCACGTCCCGGGCCGGCAGGCGCAGGTCGCGCCGGTCCCCGCCGACGATGCCGGCCCGGCGGCTCGCGGCGGCCATGACCTTGCTCAGCACCGTGGCGACCGGGCGCCAGCGGGTGATGCCACCGAACACCTGGATGGCGTCGGCATCCATCGCGGCCAGCGCCTCCCCCTCGTCCTCGGGGCCCAGACCGACCACCACCACGGCCGCGTCAGCGGTGCGCGCCGGCTCGGCGTCGTCACCGGCAACGTGCCGCACGCGCGTACCCAGGCGCTCGCGCAGACCGTCCAGAATGGACACGATGGCGGGCGGGTGTACGCGGGAGGAGCCGTGGTCGCCGATGTTGTCCTGCTCCGCGCGGTGTCCGAGCACGGCGACGCTGGTGAGCGCGCCGGCGCTCAGGGGCAGGACGGGTGTGCCGTCCCGCGTCGCGTTGCGCAGCAGGACCGCGCCGCGGCCGGCGACCTCGCGGGCCAGCGCCCGGTGTGCGGCGCACGCCACGACCTCCGGTGGCGGCTCGGGTTCGCACCGGGCCGCGTAGCGGAGCTGCGTGGCGAGCAGCCGGGTGG
>DATEJJ010000354.1:0-6068 GCA_035278125.1 Rugosimonospora sp. | reverse complement strand
CAGCTGCGCGAGCCGGTCGCGGAGCAGGTGCCGGAGCCGCCGCTTCACCCGGTTACGGACAACGGCGACGCCAACGGTCTTCGGCACCACAAAACCGGCACGCGCGGCGCCGTACTCCGACCGGTCCGGAACCTTCAGGTGTACGACCAGAGCGCCGCGGCTGGCGCGCCGTCCACCACGAACGGTGGCGGCGAACTCGCCGCTACGCCGGAGGCGCTGCGCGGCGGCCAACATCGGACGTCCCCCGGGGTCCTCAGGCGGAGAGGCGGGCGCGGCCCTTGGACCGGCGCGCGGAGATGATGGCGCGACCGGCGCGGGTGCGCATGCGCAGCCGGAAGCCGTGGGTCTTCGCGCGCCGGCGGTTGTTCGGCTGGAAGGTGCGCTTGCTCACGTCAGACTCCGTCTTCCTCTGCTCCGCGGACTGGAGTGCCCGGAACGCGGGCACGCTTCATTGACAACCCTACCAGGGGCCGCTCAACCGGCCCGTTCGGGTGGTGCGGCGGTACATGTTACCGGGGTAGCTGTGGGGGTACTCGTCTCCACCGGACCCTGGGTCCGGCTCCACTCCCCGAAGGGAACTGTGATCAATGAGTGACGGCCCGACTCGTCCGAGTGACCCCGGTCCGCGGCTGTCACAACTTGGCGCGACCACATAGGGGGCGCGTGTGGACAAGATGCGCACAAGGATGTGGACAACGGTTGAGTCGTTGTGGACAACGCTGTTAGCCTCGCCGCTTGCCGGTGGTTTCGGCCAGCCGCCGTCGACCACCAACTCAGGCAAAACCGGGCGAGGCGATGAGTCGTTCGCCAGGGTATGGCGCGGTCATGGGCGGGAGACCACGTCTCGGCGGACTAGTTGAGCATCTTCACCAACGCTGTGACCAGTGAATACACAGGTGTGGAAAACCTGTGGACGGATAGCGGGGCTGTGGACGTGCCGCGGGTACCGGCACGGGCGCAAGGATCGAGGGGGTACGGCTGTGGTGAGGACGTCCGCATGACCGAGAGAGACGACCTCGCCGCAGTCTGGATCGCGGCGACAGACGAGATCGCTGACGGGATCGTGTCCGCCCAGCAGCGCGCCTACCTTCGACTCACCCGGCTGCGGGCGATCGTGGAGGACACCGCTCTGGTCGCCGTGCCGGACGCGTTCACCCGGGACATCATCGAGTCCAAGCTGCGCCCGGCGATCACCGATGCGCTGTCCCGCCGGCTCGGCCGGTCCATCCAGGTGGCGGTGACGGTACGCCCGCCGGAAGAGGCGCACGCGGCACCGGCCGGGATCGCGGTACCCGGGGCCATGCCCGCGCCCGGTGGGCTGGCCGCGCCGGGGGGTCTCGCCGCCGAGCCGCTGCCGCACATGCCGGTACAGGCGATCCCGGTGTCACCGGCGCCGACCGGTACCGCGCAACTGGGCCAGGTGACCACCGCCGGGAGCGGGGCGACCGTACCGGCGGCGCGTACCGGCGAGGCGACGCTGTTCGACTCGCTGCCCGCCACCGAGCGGGAGCGCACCGCCCCGCCGTCCGAGTACCGCCCGGACTACCGCGCGAACGACTACCGCTCGGAGTACCGCCCGAACGAGTACCGGATGCCCGCGCCGGCCCCCGCCGCCGGTACCGGTCGGGACGACCGCCGTACCCCGGGCCCGTCCGGCGACGGCAACCGGCTCAACCCGAAGTACACGTTCGAGACGTTCGTCATCGGCTCCTCCAACCGGTTCGCGCACGCGGCCGCGGTGGCGGTCGCCGAGTCACCGGCGAAGGCGTACAACCCGCTGTTCATCTACGGCAGTTCGGGACTGGGCAAGACGCACCTGCTGCACGCGATCGGGCACTACGCCACGACCCTCGGCAACGCGCGCACGGTCCGGTATGTGTCCACAGAGGAGTTCACGAACGACTTCATCAACTCGCTGCGGGACGACAAGACGAGCGCCTTCCAGCGCCGGTACCGCGACGTGGACATCCTGCTGATCGACGACATCCAGTTCCTGGAGAACCGCGAGCGTACACAGGAAGAGTTCTTCCACACCTTCAATACCCTGCACAACGCGAACAAGCAGTTGGTTATCTCCTCGGACCGCTCGCCGAAGCAACTGTCCACACTGGAGGATCGGCTGCGTACCCGGTTCGAGTGGGGTCTGCTCGCCGACATCCAACCGCCGGACCTGGAAACGCGAATCGCCATCCTGCAGAAGAAGGCGGCACAGGAGCGGCTGTTCGCCCCGCCGGACGTGCTGGAGTTCATCGCCTCCCGGATCGCCAACTCCATCCGCGAACTCGAAGGTGCACTCATCCGGGTGACGGCGTACGCCAGCCTGACCCGCTCGCCGGTGCAGCTCGCGCTCGCCGAGGAGGTACTGCGGGATTTCATCCCCGACGGGTCCGGGCCGGAAATCACCGCCGACCAGATCATGGCCTCCACCGCGGACTACTTCGGGGTGAGCCTGGAGGATCTGCGCGGCCACTCGCGTTCCCGGGTACTGGTGAACGCCCGCCAGGTCGCCATGTACCTCTGCCGGGAGCTGACCGACCTGTCGCTGCCCCGCATCGGGCAAGCCTTCGGCGGCCGCGACCACACCACCGTGATGCACGCCGACCGGAAGATCCGGCAGCAGATGGCCGAACGGCGCTCGCTCTACAACCAGATCGCCGAGCTGACCAACCGCATCAAGCAGACCTGAGCCTCACGGAGGAGCGGCCTTCGGCCGCGCTCGCCCGGTGCGGACCCCCGCGCTGAGTAATTGGCACGTCCACGGCGTGCACACCTTTTTCCACAGGCTGTGGACACAGGTTGGGGATGCCGTGTGGACCGGCTGTGGAGTACGCCGCGATCCGGTGGACGGCGTGTGGGCAGTCACCGTCACTCACTGTCCACAGCCCGGGGGAAACCCTGGGGACTTCCCGTGGACAACCGGTGGACAGCCGGGGATAACCGCGTCCGCGAAGCGTCGCTGTGGACCGGCACGCCGGTTACGCCACGGTTCTCCACAGGGCCGTCCGCTGGTGCCGGCCGCGCCGAACTGGGCAGACGCGGTCCATCCACAGAATCCACAACACCGATGAAGACGACTAGATAGATCTTCTATGAGAAAACAAAACAATCACCGGGATGTGGATGGGGTACCGGACCGCGGGTGGCCCGCCCGGGATCAGTCAGGGGTGCCAAAAGTCCCGGGGTCGGTGCACGCGCCCGCCCGCTTCGCCATACAGTTCGTTAGTCACCGGACACGTGGACGCGGCGACGCCGGCGGGGCCGTCCGCCGACCGGCGGAGCGCCGTTCCAGGCGGCCAACCAGGAGGGCATCCAGATGAAGTTCCGAGTCGAGCGCGACGCGCTCGCCGACGCCGTCGCGTGGACCGCCAAGAGCCTGCCCAGCCGGCCGTCGGTACCGGTGCTGGCCGGGGTCATGCTGCGCGTCTCGGAGAGCCTGCTGACGGTCTCCGGCTTCGACTACGAGGTCTCCAGCCAGGTGAGCACCGAGGTCCAGGCCGACGCCGACGGAGCCGCGCTGGTCTCCGGCCGGCTGCTCGCCGAGATCACCAAGGCGCTCCCCGGCAAGCCGGTCGAGATCGCCGCCGTGGGCTCGCACCTGGAGCTGGTGTGCGGCAGCGCGCGGTTCACGCTGCCCA
Source organism: Rugosimonospora sp. (assembly GCA_035278125.1). Taxonomy (GTDB): domain Bacteria; phylum Actinomycetota; class Actinomycetes; order Mycobacteriales; family Micromonosporaceae; genus DATEJJ01. The sequence continues at coordinate 2,433 of DATEJJ010000354.1, read as the reverse complement.
CGATGCCGGTCGAGGACTACCCGACGCTGCCGGAGATGCCGGCCACAGCGGGCACCGTCGACGCCGGCGTGTTCGCGTCCGCGGTGGCCCAGGTCGCCGTCGCCGCCGGCCGCGACGACACCCTGCCGCTGTTGACGGGGGTACGGATCGAGCTGGAGGGCACGTCGATGACGCTGCTCGCCACCGATCGGTACCGGCTGGCCATCCGCGAGCTGGAGTGGCGCCCGGACAGCTCCGACGCCGGCCTGCAGGCGCTGGTACCGGCGAAGACGCTCGCGGACACCGCGAAGACGCTCGGCCCGCTGGGCGGCGAGGTGACCGTCGCGCTCGCCCGTGGCGGCATGGGCGAAGGCATGATCGGCTTTGTCGGGGGTACCCGGCGCACCACCAGCCGGCTGCTGGACGGCGACTTCCCCAAGGTGCGCAACCTGCTGCCGGACAACTACAACGCGCAGGCGCGGATCGCCGTGTCCGGGCTGACCGAGGTGGTACGCCGCGTCGCGCTGGTCGCCGAGCGGACCACGCCGGTACGGCTCTCGTTCAGCGAGGACGGGCTCATCGTGGAGGCCGGCGGTACCGAGGACGCCCGGGCCAGTGAGGCCATGGAGTGCGCGTACGAGGGCGAGCCGATGCAGATCGCGTTCAACCCGGGGTACCTGCTCGACGGGCTGGCCGCGCTCGACCGCAGCACTGCGGTGCTGACCATGACGGATGCCCGTAAGCCTGCGGCGCTCGCCCCGGCCGGGGAGGATGGAGAGATCGTCCCGGGCTACCGGTACGTGATCATGCCGATCCGCATCGGCGCCTGAGCGGCGGCGCGGTTCGACCAGCAATCGGTACGAGCACAGCGGTTCACGAGCACAGCGGTTCCAGCGGCAAGAGGGGGAAGCACATGCAGCTCGGTCTGGTCGGCCTGGGCCGGATGGGTGGCAACATGCGGGAGCGGTTGCGCCGAGCCGGTCACGAGGTCGTGGGGTACGACCGCAATCCCGATATCGCGGACGTGACGAGCCTGGCCGACCTGGTGGCGCGGCTGGACGCGCCCCGCGCGGTCTGGGTGATGGTGCCGGCACAGGTCACCGAGGACACCATCGACCAGCTCGCCGAGCTGCTCGGCGCGGGCGACCTGATCATCGATGGCGGGAACTCCAAGTTCACCGACGACAAGCCGCGTGCGGACCGGCTGGGCCCGCGCGGTATCGGGTACCTGGACGTGGGCGTCTCCGGCGGCGTCTGGGGCCTGGACAACGGGTACGGGCTGATGGTCGGCGGCGCCAAGGAGGACGTCGCCAGGCTTCAGCCCATCTTCGACGCGCTGAAGCCGGAGGGCGAGTTCGGCTTCGCGCACGCCGGGCCGGTCGGCGCCGGCCACTACGCCAAGATGGTGCACAACGGCATCGAGTACGGGCTGATGCACGCGTACGCCGAGGGGTACGAGCTGCTGGAGGCGAGCGAGTTCGTCACCGACGTCCCCGCCGTGATCAAGTCCTGGCGTGCCGGTACCGTGGTCCGCTCCTGGCTGCTCGACCTGCTGGACCGGGCGCTGGACGAGGACCCGAAGCTGGCCGCGCTGCGCGGGTACGCGGACGACACGGGCGAGGGGCGCTGGACGGTCGAGGAGGCGATCCGCCTGGCCGTGCCGATGAACGTGATCGCCGCGTCGCTGTTCGCCCGGTTCGCCTCGCGCCAGGAGGACTCGCCGGCGATGAAGGCGGTCGCCGCGCTGCGTAACCAGTTCGGCGGGCACGCGGTCAAGAAGGAGTAGCCCTGTACGTCAACCGGTTGGAGCTGCACGACTTCCGCTCGTACGAGCGGGTGGTCGTGGAGTTCGAGGCCGGCTGCAGCGTGCTGGTGGGCCCGAACGGGGTCGGCAAGACCAACCTGGTCGAGGCGCTGGGCTACGTCGCCACACTGTCCTCGCACCGGGTCGCGGTGGACGCGCCGCTGGTACGCGCCGGCGCCGCGTCCGCCGTCATCCGGGCCGGCATTGTCCACGATGGACGGTCGCTGCTGGTGGAGCTCGGCATCGAGCCGGGCCGCGCCAACCGGGCCCGGCTCAACGGATCCCCGGTGCGGCGCCCGCGCGAGGTGGTCGGCGCGCTGCGCATGGTGCTGTTCGCGCCGGAGGACCTTTCGTTGGTACGCGGGGATCCGGCCGAGCGGCGCCGGTACCTGGACGACCTGCTGGTCTCCCGGATGCCCCGGTACGCCGGCGTGCGGGCGGACTACGAGCGGGTGCTCAAACAGCGCAATGCGTTGCTGCGTACCGCATATCTCGCCCGCAAGACCGGCGCCGGCGAGCGTGACCTGTCCACATTGGACGTCTGGGACGCACACCTCGCCGCGCACGGCGCGGCGCTGCTGGCCGGCCGCCTGGAGCTGTGCACGGCGCTCGCGCCGCACGTGGCCAAGGCGTACGACGCGGTGGCCGCG
>DATEJJ010000353.1:0-4392 GCA_035278125.1 Rugosimonospora sp. | reverse complement strand
CGATCGCGGCCAACCGCAGCACATCTCGTCGCGACAACCAGAACATCCCGCCGCCTCCCCATCGCAAAGGTTTTCCGGATCAGATTGTGAACGTTCACACACAGCCCATCACGTCTGACGAAGTATGTCAATGTATCGACTTTTCGCCGGATCTCGGCCAACAGAGGAAACGCATTTCTGCACAGATGCACTGGCATGGGTGGTGGTTCTCAGCAAGCTTGTACCACGCCGATCAGATCCGCGACACGGGTGCGGAGCGCTGCCAGGTCGCGCGCGTGGACGCCCCGGACCGCGGGCACCATCAGGATCGGAAACCGGGTGACCCACGCGCAGGAGCCCGGCATGCGCCCGGCCTAGCCCGCCCGGCCGGCCCGGGCGAGGCACCCCGCTCCCGGCCCCGGACCCGGACCGGCCGGATCCGTCCAGGTCGGGCGCCCAGGCCCGGCCGCGAGCTGGGAGCGCTACCGCGACCGCCTCCTCCGCGCGTACCGGCCACCCCTCCCCTGTCCGGCCTGCCGCCGCAGACCGGGCCCTCGCGTGTCGACTGTGGACAGAGCCGGGGTATTCGGTCCGGGAATGGTGAGATTCAGCGCTGCGCTCCAGGTCAGCCGCTTCTGCCGGCCGCTCGGCCGGGCCGGGGACGGAGCGGAGACTCCATACCGGGCTTGCGCAGAATCAACATGCCGGATAACGTCCACGGCCTGCGGAGGTGTCCCGTTGATGCGCTATCTACTTGCTCGGGCGGCGGCTACCCGGGCGTCAGGAATGTCGCGTCGCCGCTGGTTGGTGCCCTCGTGATGCCGGAGCGGCGGCCGGAGACCGAGGGCGGCGATCGGTCGGTACTGCATTTCCACAAGGACGAAACCGGCATCATCCGCGATGTCGACGAAGCGACCACTCGCGTGCTGGGTTGGCACCCCGAGGACCTTGTCGGCCGACGGTCCCTGGAGTTCATCCACCCACGCGACCACGACCGGGTCCTGGCCAGCTGGGTACGCCTGCTGGCCACTCCCGGCGGCGAGCAGCGCCTGCGGATACGGCACAGCGACTCGTCCGGTCGTTGGGTCTGGTTCGAGATGATCAATCACAACTTTCTCGGTCACCCGACATCGCCCATCGTTGTCACGGAGTTGGTGGTATTGGGCGAGGTGTCCGAGGAGGACGGGGACTGGTACACCACCCACCTGCTGCACCGGCTCACCGAGACGCTGCCGGTGGGAATCCTGGAGATCGACCGGAACCGCCGGACCATCTTCATGAACGCGCGCCTGGCCAAGGTACTGGGCCGGCCGCTGGCCCGCTCCGCGCACGAGATGTTCGACGGCGTGGTCAGCGAGGATTCGGAGACCATGGACAAGGCGCTGGACGCGGTGCTCGGCGGGCAGGACGTGGACATCGAGGTCGGGCTGACCCACCCGGATCTGGGCGAGCGCCGGTGCGGTGTATTGCTCCGTGCCCTGACTGACCGCTCAGGTAGGCAGGTCACCGGTGCGGTATTGTGCGTGACGGATGTGACGGATGAGGCGCGGGCGCGCGAAGAGATGAAGCGCCGTGCCGCGCACGACGGGCTGACCGGTTGCCTCAACCGGGATTCGATTCTGGACGCGCTCACCACCGCGCTCTCCGACCGGGTCGCCGGCGTGGACGGTCGCGGTGTGGCCGCGGTCTATGTCGACCTCGATCGCTTCAAAGCCGTCAACGACCAGTTGGGGCACGCGGCCGGCGACATCCTGCTGCGTACCATCGCGGAGCGCCTGCAGGCCACCGCGCGGGTCAGCGACTTCGTCGGCCGCATCGGCGGTGACGAGTTCCTGCTCGTCTTCCCCGGCACCGAGTCCGCGGCGGCCGCGGAGGATCTCGGCGAGCGCATCGCGATCACCATCGGCCGGCCGATGAGCCTCAACGGGATGGAGGTGACGCCGTCGGCGAGCGTCGGCGTGGCCTGGTCGGCCGACGGCGCGGTGGATGCCGCCGCCTTCATCGCCGCCGCGGACGAGGCGATGTACCAGTCGAAGCGCAAGACCGCCGGGCCGCCGGAAGGGCTGCTCTGACGCTGGAATGCCTGGCTGTCCACTATGGACATGTGAGGGCGCGCAGCCGGTCGCGGATAGAGTCCGCGTCCACGGTGCCGAGACCCGTGTGGATACGCAGGGCGTGCTCCCAGTGGGTGCGTGCCCCGGTCGGGTCACCGGACAGGTGGTGGATGGTGGCGAGCCCGTCGTGCGCCCGGGCCTGCTCGTACGGGTCGGTCACCTCGGTCGCCAGGGCCAGCGCGTCGGTGTGGTGGCGGCGCGCCCCGGCCACGTCACCGGCCGCGCGGAGCGTCTCGCCGAGCCCGTTGAGTGCCGCGGCCTCGCCGAGCCGGGTGCCGCTACGCCGGTGCAGGGCCAGGGCCAGCCGGTGGTACTCGGCCGCGCGGGTGAGGTCGTGCTGGTGGCGGTACGCCGTGCCGAGACAGTCCAGCGTGTTCGCCTCGCCACCCCGGTACCCGTGCTGCCGGTACAGCGCCAGGGCCTGCTCGTGGTACCGGGCGGCGCGGGCCGGCTGGCCCAGGCGCAGGAACGCGCGACCGAGGTTGTTCAGCGCGTCCGCCTCGGCGTCCGTCTTGCCGCTGCTGCGGCTCAGCGCCAGCGCCTGCTCGTGGTGCTCGACCGCGACCGGCAACTCGCCCAGCATCATCGACACGACGCCGAGGCTGGTCACCGCGTGCGCCTCGCCGATCTGGTTGCCGGTCTGCCGGTACAGCACGAGGGCCCGCCGGTGGTATTCGACCGCGCGCGGCAGGTCACCCAGGCTCCGGCAGACCACGCCGAGGTTGGTCAGCGCGTCCGCTTCGCCGCTGGGGTCGGCGCTGGCGCGGAAGATGTCGACGGCCTCCCGGTAGTACTCGGCGGCCTGCGCGTACTGCGCCCGCCACCAGAAGACGGCGGCGAGGTTGTTCAGCGCGCGCGCCTCGCCGGCGCGGTCGCCGCTGTCCCGGGCCGCGCGGTGCGCCTCGGTGTGGATGGCCAGCGCGTCCGTGTGGTGTCCGGCGATGTCGAGGTAGCGGAAGAGCGTCTGCGCGAGGTTGACGGTATGGCGGCCCCACCCGTGCGCGGCGGCGTAGGCGCACACGGCCACCAGGTTCGAGCGCTCCGCGTCCAGCCAGGCCCGCGCCTGCTCCGGACCGGACCAGGGCGGCGGGGACCCGGCCGGCTCGACGCGCGGACGCTTGTGCCGCTCGGCCGGGTGCAGCAGATCCATCGCGGCGCCGGAGGTGGCCAGGTACCAGTCGAAGAGCCGGGTCAGCGCGGCACGGCAGCCCGCCTCGCCGTCCTCCGCCCGGGCCAGCCGCGCCGCGTACGCGCGCAGCAGGTCGTGGATGCCGTACCGGCCGGGACCGGTCGGCTGGATGAGGTGCGCGCGGGACAGCACGGCGCACAGCCGCCCGGCGTGCCCGGGAGTGGCGTCGCAGAGGGCGGCGACGGCGTACCCGTCGACGGTCGCGCCGGGGTGCAGGCCGAGCACCCGGAACGCGCCGGCCGCGTCGACCGGCAACTGGTGGTAGGACCAGGAGAACACGGAGCGGACCGCGGTACGCACCTCGCCGGCGGCGTCCAGCAGGTCCAGCCGTTGCTGCTGGTCGGCCAGTTCGCGGGCGAGCCCGGCGAGGCTGGTGTCCGGCTGGGCGGCGGCCAGTTCGGCCGCGATGCGCAGCGCCAGCGGCAGCCGGGCACACTGCGCGGCGAGTTCGGCGGCGGCCGCGGGGTCCGCGTCCACCCGCCCGCCGACGAGCCGCCGGAGCAGGGTGATCGCGTCCTCGACCGGGAGCAGGTCCAGGTCCAGCCGGTACGCGCCGTCCAGCGCGACCAGCCCGGCGAGCGAGTCGCGGCTGGTCACCACCGCCAGGCAGCCGGCCGTGCCGGGCAGCAGCGGCCGGACCTGTTCCGCGCTGCCCGCGTTGTCCAGCACCACGAGCACCCGCCGCCCGGACAGGGTCGTGCGGTACCGGGCGGCCCGCTCGTCGAGGTCGAGCGGGATGTCCTGGCCGGACACCCCGAACGCGCGGAGGAACCCGGCGAGCGCGTCCGCCGCCGGTACCGGCTGCTCGGGGTCGTAGCCCCGCAGGTTCACGTAGAGCTGACCGTCGGGGAACCGCGCGGCCACCCGGTGCGCCCACTGGATCGCGAGCGCGGTCTTGCCCACGCCCGCGGTACCCGACACCCCGAAGATCCCGACCGGCGCCGGCAGCCGCCCGCCACCGGTACCCGCCTCGGACGCGACCTCGGCCAGCAGCTTGTCGAGCCGGGCCAGCTCGTGCTCCCGGCCGGTGAAGCCGGCCACCGCGAGCGGCAGCTGGGCCGGTACCGGCGGGACCGGCGCCGTCGCCACCGGCAGGTCGCCGTCGTAGCG
>DATEJJ010000352.1:0-2229 GCA_035278125.1 Rugosimonospora sp. | reverse complement strand
CGAGACCGCCGGCGCGGCGGTCGCGGCGAAGCTCGTGGCCGGCGGCGGCCGGGCCCTGTTCGTCCGTACCGACGTCGCCGACGCGGGATCGGCCGCGGCCCTCGCCGAGCGGGCCGCCGCGGAGTTCGGCGGCATCGACTACCTCGTCAACAACGCCGCCATCTACGGCGACATGGCCTTCGACTTCCTCATCACCGTCGACTGGGACTACTACCGCCGCTTCATGTCGGTCAACATGGACGGTGCCCTCGTCGTCACCCGCGCCGTGTACCCGCACATGCAACGGCGCGGCGGCGGCGCGATCGTCAACCAGAGCTCCACCGCGGCCTGGCTCTACTCCGGCTTCTACGGGCTGGCCAAGGCCGCCGTCAACAGCCTCACCCAGCAACTCGCCCACGAACTCGGCGGCATGGGCATCCGGGTCAACGCCATCGCACCCGGCCCCACCGACACCGAGGCGACCCGCAGGCAGGCCGGCGCCGCGGCCCACCAGATTGTCAAGGACCTTGCCATCAAGCGCATCGGCCAGCCGGCCGACCTGGTGGGGGCGTGCCTGTTCCTGCTCAGCGACGAGGCGGCCTGGATCACCGGCCAGATCCTCGACGTCGACGGCGGGCAGGTGTTCCGCTGATGGGCGCCGTCGGCTTCATCGGGCTCGGCAACATCGGCAAGCCGATGGCCCGGCGCCTGCTGGACTGGCCCGGCGGGCTGCTGGTCCACGACATCAGCCCGGAGCCCGTGGCGGAGCTGGAGGGCGCCGGCGCGAAGGTGGCCGCGGGGCCGGCGGACATCGCCCGGCACGCCGAGGTCGTCTGCGTCATGGTGCGCGACGACGACCAGGTGCGCGCGGTACTGGACGAGATCCTCACCGGTGCGCCGGCGGGGCTCGTGGTGGCGGTCCACTCCACCGTGGCACCGGACACGCCGGCCGAACTCGCGCAGCGCGCGGCCGGGCACGGGGTACGGGTGGTGGACGCGCCGGTCAGCGGGGGCGCGATGGGCGCGGCCGACGGTACCCTCGCCATCCTGGTCGGCGGCGAGGACGGCGCGGTCGCCACGGCCGAGCCGGTGCTGCGGCGGCTCGGCTCGATGGTGGTGCACGCCGGGCCGGTCGGCGCGGGTACCCGGATGAAGCTGGCCCGCAACCTCCTGCACTTCGTCGCGTTCACGGCGGCCACCGAGGCGCAGCGGCTGGCCGAGGCGGCCGGGCTGGACCTGGTGGCGCTCGGCTCCGTGGTGCGGCACACCGACAAGGTCACCGGCGGGCCGGGCGCGATCATGCACCGGCCCACCACGGAGACGCTCGCGCCGGACGACTTCTGGACCGGCGCGTTCGGGCACGTGCGCGCGCTCGGTGAGAAGGACCTCGACTTCGCGCTGGAGCTGGCCGACCGGCTCGGGGTGGACCTCCCGCTGGCCCGGCTGGCCCGCACCCGGCTCGGCCCCGGCCTCGGCCTGCCGGACGCCGATCAGGCCACCGGGCCCGCCGGCACGCTGCGCGAGCGCGGCCTGCGGAAGATGACCGAGGTGTACGGCTGGGAGATGAAGGACGGCCCCGGCGACTTCTTCCGGTACACGGCGGACCACCTCTTCGCCGACATCTGGAGCCGGCCCGGTCTGAGCAGGCGGGACCGGCGGCTGCTGCTCATCGGGCTGCTCGCCGGCAGCGGGCAGGCGGACGTGCTGGGCATCCAGCTACCGGCGGCGTACGCCCGGGGGGAACTGGATGACGACGCCATGCGGGAGATCGTCATCTTCCTGTCCCACTACGCCGGCTGGCCGATGGGCGCGCGGCTGAACACGCTGGTCGAGGAGACCATCGGCAAGGCTAGGGCTGCGCGCCGGTCGCGAGGTAGCTGAAGAGCAGGCCGTAGTAGTCGACGTCCGGGGTCGGGAACGGCGCCACGATGTCGCGCAGGATCCGTACCAGCACCACGAAGTCGTGGTTGGTCCCCGAGTCGAGGTCGAGCTGGTACGTGTAGTCGACGGCCGGCTGGAGCACGTACGTGGGCGCCGCGTACGAGTCGGAGTAGCCGGGCGTGAGCACCACGGCCCGGGCCACGATCGGCTCGGCGTACGTGCAGGTGATCGCGAACACGCTCCCGGCGTGCACGGTCTTGGGCACGTTGTCGACGCAGTACCCGGCGCGGACCGGGGACGGCGCCGGAGCGGGCTTCGTGCGGGCCACGGCCGGCGCGGCGGCGGCCACCATCGCCACGGCGGCCAGGA
>DATEJJ010000351.1:0-7276 GCA_035278125.1 Rugosimonospora sp. | reverse complement strand
CGCCGCGGTGCAGCACGGCGAGCACGGCCACGATCTCGGCGACGCCGCGCGGCACCGCCAGCACGACCCGGTCGCCGGGGTCGACATTGGCGAGGGCGGCGGCCTGTGCCCGCGCCGCCACCAGCAGTTGGGTGTACGTCAGCTCCTGCTCGCCGCGCACCGCGACGGCTTCCGGGTACCGGGTGGCCGCCTCCTCGAACAGCTGCCACAGTCCGGCCTCGCAGTCGGTGGCCGGCCCGCTCGACAGCTCGGCGAGCCGGGCACGCTGGGCCGCCGAGACCGCCCGCACCGAGGCCAGCGGGGCATCGACATCCGCGACCAGCTCGGTCAACGCCGCCACGAAACCGTCGACCAGGTCCGCCGCCTCGCCCGGGTCGAACACGGCGGTCTGGTACTCCAGCCGCAGCACCGGCCGGTCGCGCCAGCCGGACACGAAGAGAGTGGCCTCCATGGACGAGCCGCCGCAGTGCCCCTCGTGCAGCGCCAGCTCCAGGCCACCCTCGTGTACCCGCTCGGGCAGCAGCTCGTCGTGCGCCTCGAACACCACCTGGACTAGGGGCGTACGCTCCGCGAGCCGCGCCTCGCCGAACGCCTCGACCACCTGCTCCAGCGGCAGGTCGGCACGCGCGACGGCGGCGACCCAGCCGGCGGCGCAGGCGCGCAGCTGCTCGGCCACGGTACGGGCGTCGTCCAGCCGGCAGCGTACCGGGACCAGGCGGGTACACAGCCCGATGACGTCGTGCAGTTCGGCGACCGGTCGGCCGGACATGGCGACCCCGACGACGAAATCGCGCATGCCGGTACGCCGCGCCACCACCAGCGCCCACGCGGTGAACAGCACCAGGGTGTGGGTCAGCCCGAGCCGCCGGGCCGCCTGCGTGACCCCGTCCCGCAGCTCGGCGCTCAACCCGAACGGCAGCCGTACCCCGCTCGTGTCTGTCGCAGGTGGACGGCCACGGTCGGCGGGCAGCTCGACCAGTACGGGCGCGTCCGCCAGGTCGGCCACGGACAGCCGGGTCAGCTCGGCGATCCGCCCGTTCGCGGTCAACTCCTGCTGCCGGGCCGCGATCAGCTCCGGCGACGGCGCGGGTGCGCGGGTACCCGTCGCATAGCTACGGGCGAACTCGCGCCAGAACCGGGCGAGCGACCAGCCGTCGACGAGCGTGTGGTGCACGAGCATCGACAGCAGGTCGCCGCCGCCCGCCACGCGGCTGTGCACGAACACCACGGGTGGTTCGGTGAACGGCGCGAGCAGGCGGGTGCTGGCCGCGCCGAGCTGGGCCTGCACCACGGCCACCGGGTCCACGCCGGGCGGTGGATCCAGCCGCTGCTCGACCAGGCGCGGGGACCAGGTCGGGAGGACCCGGCGGGCGAAGCCGGTGCCGGTGCGGGCGAAGAGGGTACGCAGCGTCTCGTGCCGCCCGGTCAGCGTGGCCAGGGTGGCGCGCAGCCGGTGCGGGTCGAACGGCGTCGCGCTGCCGGCGGTGAACAGCAGGTGCGCGCCGCTGCCGCCGAAGCGGCTCTCCACCGCGAGCATCGCCGCCTGGCTCGGCAGCAGCGGGCGGTACCCGCCAGGCGCGGGCGCGTGCTCCGGCACCGGCCGGTACGGGGTGGCCCGGGCCATGGCCTCGGCCAGCGGTACCGGCCCGAGCAGGGCGGTCAGCGGCGGTACGGTGCCGAGCCCGCGCTCCACCCGGGCCACGTACTCGGCGGCGCGCAGCGAGGTACCGCCCAGGTCCACAAAGGACGCCTGGCCGGCGCGCTCCGCCACCACCTCCGCCGGGCAGCCCAGTACCTCCGCCGCCAGCGCCGTCCAGTCTCCACGCATCGCCGCCTCCTGACCGTAGATACAAGATAGCAATACCAGCCGGAGACGGATATCGTATCGGGTGTACCGGTGAGGGAGGCGGGACGGATGGCAGCCGAGACAACCCTGGCCAAGCGGGTCGGCGGGTTCTACGACCTGATGGGTCAGCTGATCGACGCCGTGTACGGCGAGAACGTGCACTACGGCTACTGGGACGGCGACACCGACCCGGCCAGCTTCAGCCAGGCCCAGGACCGGCTCAACGACGTGGTCGCCGGCAAGCTGTCGGTCGCCGCCGGCCAGCTGGTGCTCGACCTCGGCTGCGGTACCGGTGGCCCGGCCCGGCGGGTCGCGCGCAGCACGGGTGCCGCCGTCGTCGGGGTGACCGTGAGCCAGTGGCAGGTGGCCGAGGCGACCCGGGTCACCGACGCGGCCGGCCTGGCCGGACGGGTACGGTTCGAGCACGGCGACGTGACCGGTCTCCCGTTCGCGGACGGCTCGTTCGACGCGGCGTTCGCGCTGGAGACGCTGGTACACGTGGCGGACAAGCGGGCGGCGCTGCGCGAGGCGTGGCGGGTGCTCCGGCCGGGTAGCCGGCTCGTGGTCGCCGACCTGACCGAGCGGGTCGCGATGACCGAGCAGCAGCGTAAGGTCTGGTCCGCCATGCCGGTCGCGGACGCGCTGCCGCCGGGGGCGTACCAGGATCTGTTGGCGGGGGCCGGGTTCGAGGTGACCGAGGTGCTGGACTGCACCCGGCAGGTGGCGCGCAGCTTCGACGGGGTGACCGCGGCGATCGAGCGGCCGGCCGAGGGGCTGGAGCAGGTGTACGGCACCTCGATCCTGCGGTACGCGCGCCAGGGCATGCTGGCCATGGTCGAGGTGTCCCGCGCCTGCATCGGGTACGCCGTGCTGACCGCGCGCCGGCCCTAGCCGTTACGCGGCCACCCAGACGTTCTTCGGCCGGAGGAACTCGCGGATCCCGGCGGCACCGCCGATGCGCCCGTACCCGCTCTGCTTCACCCCACCGAACGGTACCGACGGCGACAGCCCCGGGAACCCGTTGACCCACACGTTGCCCACCTCCAGCGCGCGGCTGACCCGGTGCGCCCGGCGCAGGTCGTTCGTGTGCACGTACGCGGCCAACCCGTATCTGGTGTCGTTGGCGAGCCGCACCGCGTCCTGCTCCGACTCGAACCGGAGGAACGACAGTACCGGACCGAAGATCTCCTCCTGCGCGAGGTCCGAAGCGTTGTCGACATCCGCGAAGACGGTCGGCGTGATGAAGTACCCGTCCGCGAGGTCGCCACCGGCGCGCTGCCCGCCCGCGACGAGCCGGCCGTCCCCGCGCTCGCGGGCGGTCTCGATGACGCGCATGATGCGCTCGCACGCCGACCGGGTGACCACCGGCCCCATCATGGTGCCGTCGCGCAGCGGGTCGCCGAGCGCGATGTGCCGCAGCCGGCCCAGCGCGATCCGCAGCACCTCGTCGTACACCGGGGCCTCGACCAGGATGCGGGTACCGTTGGCGCAGCCCTGCCCGTTGAGCGCGACCGCGCCGGTCAGCGCCTGGCGCGCGGCGATGCGCAGGTCGCCGTCGGCGAAGATGAGGTGCGCCGACTTGCCACCGAGTTCGAGCCCGACCGGGGTCAGGTGCGGCAGCGCCGATTCGAGTATCTTGCGTGCGGTACCGCCACTGCCGGTGAAGTGCACCTTGTCCACACCAGGGTGGCGGACCAGCGCCTGGCCGCCCTCGGCGCCGCCCGGCACCACGTTGACCACGCCCGGTGGCAGGCCGGCCGCGAGCGCCAGCTCCCCCACCCGCAGCGCGGCGAACGGTGCCAGCTCCGACGGCTTGACGACCACGGTGTTCCCGGCGGCGAGCGCCGGACCGAGCATCTGCCCCATGGACACCACCCCGCCGTTCCACGGGATGATGACGGCCACGACGCCGTACGGCTCGTCGAGCGTGTAGTCCAGGGCCCGCGCCGGCCAGACCGGTACCGTGTCGCCGCCGATCTTGTCCGCCCACCCCGCGTTGTACCGCAGGAAGTCCGCGGCCGCCCGGGGCATGGCGGCGGTGAACTGGCGCGGTACCCCGTTCTCCACGGTCTGCAGCGGCGCCAGCCACTCCGCGTCGGCGACGATCAGCTCGGCGAGCCGCAGCAGCAGGTCGCGCCGGCGGTCCGGGGGCGTGGTCCGCCAGCCGTCCGCGGCGGCCCGGGCGGCGGTGACCGCCTCCCCGATCTCCTTCTCGCCGGCCAGGGGTACCTCGACGGTGGGCCGCCCGGTCGCGGCGTACACGTGCTGGTGGCTGCCGCCGCTGGCCCGGTCGATCCGGCCGTCGCCGACGAGTAGCCCGGGTGCGGGGAGCAGCTCCAGGGGAGCCTCGGTGATGGACACGTATCTAGTGTTCTAGACACAAGACACAAGAAGCAAGTACCTCAGCCCGTCGATCAACGACCGGGCAGCTCGCGGGGTACGACTTTCCCGGTGGCGTTGCGTGGCAGCGCGTCCACGAAGTGCACGTCCCGCGGTACCGAGAACCGGGCCAGCTGGCTGCGGACGTACTCGCGGACCTCGTCGGCGTCCAGGATCACGCCGGGCCGGGGCGCGATCCACGCGGCGAGCCGCTGGCCGAACTCCGCGTCGGGTACCCCGATGACCGCCACCTCGCGCACCTGGGGCAGCCGGGCGAGCAGGTTCTCCACCTCGGACGGGAACACGTTCTCGCCGCCCGAGATGACCATGTCGTCCACCCGGCCGTCCACGTACAGCAGCCCGTCGCGGTCCAGGTGGCCGAGGTCGCCGGTGGCGAGCAGCCCCTCGCGCATCTCCTGCGTGGCCCCGTTGGTGTACCCCTCGAAGAGCATGTCGTTGACCACGAAGATGCGCCCGGTCTGGCCGGCGGGCATCGCCTTGCCGCTGTGCGAGAGGATCCGCAGCCGGGTACCGTGCGGCGGCCGGCCCGCGGTCTGCGGGTCCTGGCGCAGGTCGGTGGGGGTGGCGATGCTGACCCAGGACGCCTCGGTCGACCCGTACAGGTTGTAGAGCACGTCGCCGAACGCGTCCATGAACCGGGTGGCCAGCCCGCCCGGCAGCGCCGAGCCGCTGACCGCGACCACCCGCAGCAGGCCGCGCCGGGCCCGGACGTCCAGCAGCCGCTGCAGCATGACGGGTACCGCGAACAGCCCACCGCCGCCCACCCGGGCGAGCGCGTCGAGCGCGTGCTCCGGCTCGAACCGGCGCTGCAACACGATGGTCGCGCGCAGCCCGAGCGCGACCTGCAGCCCGGCGTACCCCCAGGTGTGGAACAGCGGCGCCGCGATGAGCACCGGTTGCCGCGGCCGCAACGGGATGCGGGAGATGATGGTGGCCAGCGGCCCGAAGCCGTCCGGGGTACGGCGCTGCGCGCCCTTCGGTACGCCGGTCGTGCCCGAGGTGAGCACGATGGTCCGCCCCTCGCGCTCGGGTCGGGCGATCGCCGCCCGCCCGGCCTTGTGCACCAGTTCGTCGGCCTGGGTCGAGTCCAGGTGGGCCACGCCCCGTGGCAGGGTGGCCGCGTGCTCGGCGAACTCGGGATCGTGGATCAGTACCCGCAGCGTCTGCTCCCGGGCCACGCTCGCCATCTGCGCCGGGGACAGCCCCGTGTTGATCAGTACCGCGTCGGCGCCGAGCATGCTCGCCGCGGCCATCGCCTCGATGAGGCCGCCGCTGTTGCGGCACAACAGCCCGATCCGGTGACCGGCCGCCACCCGGTACGCGTCCCGCAGGGCGGCCGCCAGCCGCTGGCTGCGGTCGAGCAGTTCAGCGTAGGTCAGCCGGCCCCGATCGTCCACAATGGCCAGTTGTTGCGGGTCCCGGGCGGCTGCCGCGCGGATCTCGCCGCCCAGCCCGTACCCCCAGCGCAGCAGCGCGGCGAGTTGCTGGGCGATGCGATCGGGCCGGCCCGGTGCGAGCAGGCCGCGGCGGGCGAACGTCGCGGCGGTGAAGAGGATGTCCATGCTCACGCCCTCGGCATGCGGAACAGGTTGGCGATGTTGGCGGCGAGGCTCAGGTCGCCCCGCGCCTTCAGCTTACGTGTCATGAACATCTTCACCGGGTTCCCGTTGCCGCTGATCACCTTGAGGAAGTCGACGGCGCCCACGGTCAGCGCCAACCGGGGCCGGTGCGCCGGCTCCGGCGAGAGGGTGCACTCGTGGCCGGCGATGACCAGCTCGTACGTGTCGTGGCCGCCGTCGGGGCGGTCGCCGATCCGCCAGTGGATGACCGCGTTGGTGTTCCCGGCCCGGTCCGGGCGGAACTGGCCCGGCATCCGGCTGAAGATCTCGTCGAGGATCCGCCGGCGCAGGTCGCTGCGCATGATCTCCTGGAGCGTGCCGGCCGGAGCCACCTTGATCAGTTGAGCGAACTGGCGGGGATCGGTCGAAGCCAGGTTCGTGGGGTCGAAGTCGGTCACGGCACCCTTCCTCTCCGCTAACCTACTGGCGCGTAAGGTTACTGATGAGTTAAGCCTTCGACCGGCCGCTCCGTCAATGCCACGTTTGTTAACAAGAAGGATCCACAACTGCGTCGTCAACTGCGCGGCAACGGTCGCTCAGCTGGGCACGCAGCCGCTCGGTACCCGCCTGGTCGAGCGTACGCAGGTCGTCGAGCCCGCGGCGCCAGCAGCTCAGCGCGGCCTCGCGCCGCCCCTGCGCGGCGTGGCAGTCACCGATGTTGAGCCGCACCGTGGCCTGCGAGTACCCGTCGCCGAGTTCCGTATAGATCTGCAGCGCCTGGTGCAGGTACCGGATCGCCTGGTCGTCCTCGCCGAGCTGGTGGTGCGCGATGCCCATGGTGTCCAGCGTGCCCGCCTCGCCGTGCCGGTCCTGCAGGTCGCGCAGGAGTGGCAGGGCGCGCCGGCAGCGCTCCAGGGCCGGCGCGGGTTCGCCCAGCTTGACGTACAGCCAGCCGGTCGCGTCCAGCTCCCGGGCCTGCCAGAGCGTGTTGCCCGCCTCCTGGAAGAGCGCGAGCGCCTGCTCCGCGTGCGCCAGCGCCGCCCGGTAGTCGCCCTGCGCCTGGTGCATCCAGCCCAGGCTGTGGTACGTCCGGCCCTGGCCCGTCGGGTCGGCGAGGGTGCAGTACAGCTCCAGCGCGCTGTGCAGGTGCGTAGCGGCGTCGCCGTACCGGCCTAGCTGCGCGTAGGTACGGCCGATGTCCCGGTGGGCGTTGGCCTTCGCCGGCAGGTCCCGCAGCCGGTCCAGCGCGGGCATGATGGCCAGCTGGGTACGGATCAGGTCCTGCCAGTGCCCGATCCAGTCGAGGTACGTGGTCATCGCCCAGGCCAGCTGCCACGCCTGCCGGTCGGTGTCGCCGCTGGTGGCGATCGCGACCGCGGCTTGCAGGGTGGCGTCCTCGGCGGCGAACCAGGCCCGGGCCGCGGGCGGGTCGGCGGGCGGCACGACGGTCACGTCCGGCGGCGTCGGGCTG
>DATEJJ010000350.1:0-5480 GCA_035278125.1 Rugosimonospora sp. | reverse complement strand
GGCTGCTGCCGGGACGCGGGCTTGCGCGGGGCGGGTACCCGCGGGGCGGCGGCCGGCACCTCGAACAGGGCGCCGTCCGCGGGCCCGCTCAGCTCGCCGGGCTCGAACAGCCGGATCACGCCGTACTCGCCGTCGAAGCCCGGGGTACGCCGCACCTCGTACGCGCGCAGCCGCCGGATCGCCTCGCCGAACAGCTCGCCGCCGGCGCGGGTCACCTCGGCCAGGGGCACGTCGCGCAGGATGGACAGCTCCGGGCCCAGCGCCGCGACCAGCGCCGCGAGCCGGCTCTCCACCGACTTCGCCCGCGCGCCCACGCCGTTCAGCTCGCCCAGGATCTCGGCCAGCTGGATCAGGTGCACGACCTCCTTGGCGCCGGTCGGGCGCTCGCCCACGGGCCGGTCGGCCAGGTCCTCGACCCGGGACAGCACGCCAACGGTCAGCGGCTTGCCGCACTCCGGGCAGCGCCCGCCGGCCGCCCGGGTCTGCTCCGGCTGCCAGTTGACGCCGCAGGTGCGGTGCCCGTCCGCGTGGTACTTGCCCTCCTCGGGGAAGAACTCGATCGTCCCTTGTAGACCGTCGCCGGTACGCAGGCCGTCCCGGATGGCGAAGTAGTCCAGTTCGCCGCGGAGCAGGGTGGCCTCGCGGGCCAGCGCCGGCGCCGAGTGTGCGTCCGAATTGGACACCAGCTGGTACCGGTCCAGGCTGGACACGCGCCAGTTCATCTCCGGGTCGGAGGACAGGCCGGTCTCCACCGCGAAGATGTGGTCGGCGAGGTCGGCGTAGCAGTCGGCGATCGCGTCGAAGCCGGACTTGGAGCCCAGCGCGGAGAACCACGGCGTCCAGATGTGCGCCGGCACGAGGTAGCCGTCCGGGCTCGCCTCCAGCGTGATCTCCAGCAGGTCACGCGAGTCCAGGCCGAGGATGGGCCGGCCGTCCGAACCGATGTTGCCGATGCGGGCCAGCTTCGCGTTGAACCGGCCGACCGCGTCGAGGTCGGGCAGGTAGATCAGGTGGTGTACCTTGCGGGTCCGCTCGTCCCGCTTGTAGATCGTGGAGATCTCCACGGACAGCATGAACCGGATCTCGCGGCCGGCCACGCTGGGCGGCAACCGCCGGGTGACGTCCCGGTCGGCCTCCGGCTCCAGCCGGTACAGGCCGGGTTCGGCGGGTACCAGGGCCTCGCGCAGGTGGTCGTACCAGGCCGGATGGGTGAAGTCGCCGGTACCCAGCAGGGTGATGCCCTTGCGCCGGGCCCACCAACTCAGCGTCGACAGGTTCAGGTCGCGGCTGCAGGCACGCGAGTACCGGGAGTGGATGTGCAGATCCGCGACGTACGCGGCGGCGTGTCTGTCGGCGTCCAGTGCTTCTGCGGGCACGACGCATCCTGTCATGCCGCCGTCCGTCCTCGCGCGCCGCCACGCGCAGTGTGACTCAGGTAGCCAGGATCTCGACGGCGGCCGGTACGTCCGCGAGCGAGTCGAGTACCGCGTGTGCGCCGGCCGCGCGCAGGTCAGCGGCGGTACTCGCGCCGGTGGCGACGCCGATCGCGGTGACCCCGTTGGCGAGCGCGGCGGCGACGTCGTGGGGCGTGTCGCCGATCACCAGTACCTCGCCGAACGGGTACCCGTACCGCGCCTCGGCGCGCTCCCGGGACCGGCGTACCAGGGTGGCGCGTACCTGGTCGTCGGTGCCGTACCCGCCGATCTCGAAGTCGAGGTGCCGGGCCAGGTCGAACGCGGCCGTCTTCGCCCGTGCCACGGCGGGGATGTTGCCGGTGACCACGGTCTGCGCGATGTGCGGGTACGCGGCCAGCCGGGCGAGCACCGCCGGTACCCCCGGCAGCGGCCCGTGGGTACCGGGCAGCAGGTGGGCGCGGGCCAGGAACTCGGCCTCCAGCAGCGCGAAGAACTTCTCGAAGTACGGTTCGGGATCGTTGATCCCCTGCGCGGCCAGCGCCTCGGCACAGGTGTACCGGTCGGTACGTCCGTGCAGGTCGAGCCGGCCCTGGAACGGCGTACCGGTGAGGGCGGTGAGCGCCGCGATGATCGACTGGGAGCCGAGCGGGCGGGTCTCACAGAGCGTCTGATCGATGTCCCACATCAGCAGCCGGGTCGGCCCCACCCGCTCAGCCTCCCGCGAACGGGGGTAGTACATCCACTGTGGACGATGGGTCGAGCGCGGTCGCGCCGTCCCGGCAGGACAGCCCGTCCACCAGGAACGAGCACGCCTTGAGTACCAGCGCCAGGCGCTCGCCGTGCCGGTCGGCGGCGGTGGTGACCAGGTCGTCCAGGCTGACCGCGTCGATCGACTCCTCGGTGCGCCCGGCCGCGGCGCGTGCGGCGGCGAAGTAGCGTACGGTCGCCACGCTCAGCCGCCGATCGCGGACATCGGTCGGGTGGGCTGGAGAAACGTGGGATCGTCGATGCCGTGTCCGGCCTTCTTGCCCCACATCGCGGCCTGCCACCGCCGGGCGATGTCCTCGTCCGAGCCGCCACCGCGCAGCAGCCCGCGCAGGTCGGTCTCGTCCTGGCTGAACAGGCAGGCGCGTACCTGCCCGTCCGCGGTCAGCCGGGTCCGGTCGCAGTCCGCGCAGAACGGCCGGCTGACGCTCGCGATGATGCCCACCCTGGGGGAGCCGGGGTAGCCGCTGACCAGCCAGGTCTCGGCCGGTGCGCCGGCCCGCTCGCCGGGGTCGGGCAGCAGGGTGAACTCCGCCTCCAGCGCGGCCAGGATCTCCTCCACCGAAACCATCCGGTCCCGTGACCAGGTGTGTCCCGCGTCCAGCGGCATCTGCTCGATGAACCGCTGCTCGTACCCGTGGGCCAGGGCGAAGCGCAGCAGCGGTACCGCCTCGTCGTCGTTGACGCCACGCATCAGTACCGAATTGATCTTTATGGGGTGCAGGCCCGCCCCGACCGCCGCGGCCAGTCCGGAGAGCACGTCGGGCAGCCGGCGGCGGTGGGCGAGCGCGGCGAACCGCTCCGGGTCCAGTGTGTCCAGCGACACATTCAGCCGGTCCAGTCCGGCCTCGCGCAGCGGCCCCGCCAACCGGTCCAACCCGATGCCGTTGGTGGTCAGCGACAGCTTCGGCCGGGGCCGCAGCGCTGCGGCGGCCGCGACGATGCCGACCAGGCCCGGGCGCAGCAGCGGCTCGCCGCCGGTGAACCGCACCTCGGTCACATCGAGGCTGGTCACCGCGATGCGGACCAGCCGGTTCACCTCGTCGTCGGTGAGCACCTCGTGGTGCGGCAGCCACGGCAGCCCTTCGGGGGGCATGCAGTACGTGCAGCGCAGGTTGCACCGGTCGGTCAGCGAGACCCGCAGGTCGGTGGCGACCCGCCGGTACCGGTCCACCAGCGACAGGCTCATTGGACGACGGTAGCGCGAACGGCCGACATTACCGCTCCCCGGTACGTTGATCCGAACAGGGCCGTATGGACAAGCAGCAGGTGCAGCTGGTGCAGCGGCATCCGGACCTGCCAGCCGGGTGACAGCGGCCACACCTCCTGGTAGCCGGCGAGGATCCGGTCGAGGTGCGGGGCGCCGCCGAACAGCGCCAGGTTGGCCAGGTCGGTCTCCCGGTGCCCGCCCTGCGCCGCCGGGTCCACCAGCCACACCCGCCCCGCCGACCAGAGCAGATTGCCCGGCCACAGGTCGCCGTGCAGCCGGGCCGGCGGCTCATTGCCCGCCGGACCCGCGTACCCGTCGATGTTGTCGAGCAGGCGGGCGACGGCGGCGACGTCGGGCGCGGGCAGCGCGCCCCGGTCGGCCGAGATCTTGAGGTACGGCTCCAGCCGGCGGCTCGCGAACCAGGCCGGCCACGGGCCGGGGTCCGGCTCGTTCGGCATCGGCAGGGCGCCGATGTACCCGGGCCAGGCGGCACCGAAGTGCGGCGCGCCGGCGCGGTGCAGCGCGGCCAGCTCCCGCCCGAACCGCTCCGCCGCCACGGGAGTCGCGGGCGCCGACTCGACCCACTCCAGCACCAGCATGTCCGGCAGCTCCGCGATCACCTCCGGTACCGGAACCGCACCGGCGTCCCGCAGCCAGGACAGGCCGGCCGCCTCGGCCGCGAAGAAGTGCTCCGGCGGCGGGCCGGACGGCCAGGTCTTGGCGAACACCGAGCTGCCGTCGTCCAGGGTCAGCCGGGCGGCCGTGCAGATGCTGCCGCCGGGCAGCGGCGTCTCCCGGATCCGCTGGTGGGTGAGGAAGGCCGGCAGCTGCTGGGGGTGCGCGCGGAGGTACGCCAGATCCACATCTGCACGTTACCGGTGCACGGGGGCGGCAAGAAGAGTAAGGATATCCGGTATGACCGAGACTGCGTTCCAGACGGTGGACCGGTCCGCGGCACCGGTGACGATCCGCCCGTACCGCCCGCTCGACCACCGGGCGTGCCGCGAGCTGTGGGCGGAGCTGGCCGAGGCGCACCGGGAGATCTACCAGGACCCGGCGGTCGGCGGGGCGGACCCGGGCGCCGGGTTCGAGGAGTACCTGACCCGGCTGGACCTGGCCGGGGTGTGGGTGGCCGAGCACGAGCGGGCGGGCGTGGTCGGGCTCATCGGCCTGGTGCTGGGCGGTGCCACGGTCGGCGGCGCGCTGGCCCGGCCGGGCAGCCAGCCGGCCGGCGAGGTGGAGCCGGTGGTGGTCACCGCGCGGCTGCGCGGCCGGGGCATCGGTCACGAACTGCTGGAGTACGTGGCGGCGCAGGCGCGCAAGCGGGGCATGCGGCAGCTGTCCATCAGCCCGGCCTCCCGCAACGTGGACGCGATCCGGTGCCTGCACGCGGCCGGGTACGACACGCTCGCCTCGGTCACGCTGACCATGGCGCTCGTCGGCGGCACGGATACCGGCACCGCCGGGCTCGACCTGCACGGCCTGGACTTCCTGTACTGAGCTGATCCACCCTGATCATGCGGGTTTATCCACAGGTGGGCGTTCCGGTCTGGTGAGGGCGGGTGGCAGGGCGCGATCCTGCCAGGCATGACGCCGACCGTTTGCCTGAGTTCCCCGGTGGACATGCTCTCCGCCGTGCCGTACATGCTCGGCTTCCATCCGACCGACAGCATCGTGGTGCTCGGGCTGCGCGACGACGCGCTGGTGTTCCAGCTGCGCGGAGATCTTCCCAAGCCGCACGAGGTACGCGACTTCGCCACGTACTACGCCCGGGTGGTCCAGCGCCAGCAGGTGGACGCCGCGATGCTCGCCGGGTACGGCGAGGCGGCATCGGTCACGCCGGTCGTCTTCGCGACCGCCCGCGCGCTGGTCCGCCGCCGGATCACCGTGGTCGAGGCGGTGCGCGCGCACCGCGGCCGGTTCTGGTCCTACCTGTGCGGCTCGCCGCGGTGCTGCCCGCCCGAGGGCAAGCCCTACGACGTGTCCAGCAGCCGGGTGGCGGCGCAGGCGACGGTGTCCGGCTACGTGGCGCTGCCCTCACGCAGCGACCTGGAGCGCCGGCTGGCGCCGCTGTCCGGACCGCCCCGCAC
>DATEJJ010000349.1:0-6750 GCA_035278125.1 Rugosimonospora sp. | reverse complement strand
AGGCCGCCGGGGTCAGCAGCGGCGCCCGCGCCGCCATGGACGCGATCGACGCCGTCGAGCAGCACCTCACCGCGCTGTCCGCCACCGTCTCCGGCATCGCCTCCCGGGCCGAGGCGGCCGCCACCGCCGCCGCGTCCGGGCAGGACACCACCCAGGACGCCACCCGCAAGATGCAGCGCCTGGAGCAGGCAGTGGCCGAGGTCGCCGAGGTCAACGCGCTCATCGGGCAACTGGCCGAGCAGACCAACCTGCTGTCCCTCAACGCCACCATCGAGGCGGCCCGGGCCGGCGAGTCCGGCAAAGGCTTCGCCGTCGTCGCCAGCGAAGTCAAGCAGCTTGCGAACGAGACCGCCACCTCCGCCGGGCGGGTGGGCAACGTGGTGACCACCATCGTCAACGAGACCACCCAGGTGGCGCAGGGCTTCGCCGCCGCGGCCACCGTCATCGGCGAGGTACAGACCCTCCAGGCCGACATCACGACATACGTGAACCAACAGACGTCCGCCGTCGCCGAAGTCACCCGGCAACTGACCACCGCCACCACCGCCACCCGCGACATCCTGGGCGGGCTCGACCGCCTGGTCGCCACCGCCGACAGCACCTGACAGGCCGCTTGCCGGCACGGGTCGCGCGCCTTTTAATATCGACTGTGCCTGGTTCTCCGGTTCGCGTCGCGCTGCGCCCGATCGCCGACCTCGACCCGTCCGAATGGGCCGAGATCCGGGACTTCGGCGCCCGCTACTTCGAAGGCGACCTGGTCGCGAGCATCCAGACCAAGCGGGAGGTCGTGCAGCTGCGCGGCGCCGGCGGCCGGCTGGTCGGCATCGGGGCCATCGACATGTTCGACGTGGTACACGCCCAGCGGACCGTCACCATCATCCACGGGGCGAACGCGGCGTTCGTGGACGAGACGCGCGGCCAGGGGTACGTGCACCGCGTCGCCTTCCGCTACTTCCTGCGGGCCAAGCGGGCCCACCCGCGCCGGCCGGTGTACGCGGCCTTCTCCACCCACAGCTGGCGCAGCTACCTGTCCCTGGCCCGCAGCTTCCGCCGGTTCTGGCCACACCGCGCGGTCACCCTGCCGGCCTGGGAGGCGGGCCTGTACGCGCAGGTCGGGGTGCGGCTGGACGGTGACCTGTTCGATCCGGCGACGGGGGTGGCCCACCGCGCGGCGGGTCGCCGGCTGCGCCCGGATGTCGCGGAGATCCCGGCCCGGCTGGCGGACGATCCGGACATCCGGTTCTTCCTGGCGCGCAACGCGGGGCACGCGAGCGGGGACGGGCTGCTCTGCCTGGTACCGCTGACGCCCGCGAACTGGGTGGCGGCCATGCGCCGGATCGTGTGGCGCCGCCGCCGTCGCCCCGGCACCGGGAAGCCGGGTCGATGAGCGCTTCATCCGAGTCGTCCAGGCCGGCCGCCCGCGCCATGATGGGCGGATGACGGACGAGGTGCTGGCCGATCAGGTCGGTTACTACCGGCACCGGGCGAGCGAGTACGACGCGACCGCCTACGGCGATGTCGCGGCAGCCCGTGACCGCATCGCGCGTCTGGTCGCGCAGATGCGTCCGGACGGACGCGTGTTGGAGATCGCCTGCGGCACCGGCCTGTGGACCGAGGCGCTCGTGAACACCGCCGACTCGGTCGTGGCGATCGATGCGGCACCGGAGGCGGTTGCCATCGCCCGCGATCGGGTGCCGTCAGGAAACGTCACGTTCGAGGTTGCCGACGTCTTTTCGTGGACCACCGGTGAACGGTTCGACGTCATCTTCTTCTCGGCCTGGCTGTCGCATGTGCCGGCGAGCCGGTTCGGCCAGTTCTGGCGGATGCTGCGGCCTCTGCTGGCGGACGGCGGACGGGTGTTGTTCATCGACGAGCACGTCGACGTCCGCGAGAAGGAAGCGTATGTCCCCGGCGCCGACGAGATCGTCGAACGGCACCTGCGGGACGGCCGGACGTTCCGCGTCGTGAAGAACTTCATCGATCCCCATGCGCTGCAGGACCGGCTACGCACCATGGGATGGGACTGCCGGATTCACCGTGATGGCGGCGACTGGATCCGCGGCGAGGCGCGCATCCCCAGACCGGTCACCTGATAGATGCGTCGACCGTCCACCCACAACCAACCGTCCGCCGTGGCGAACCAACCACGCTCGTCCACGCCGAGCGCGGTCACATCGAGTTCGACCGTTATCCGGCCGTCGACCGGCGTCACCTGGCCCCGGTACTTCCAGCTCAGTTGCTGGCCTGTCGCAACCGGCTCGAACCGCCCCGCCGGCGCGCCCCGATCGAGCAGGTACCACCGCAGCAGGTTGGCCATCGCCTGCAGCCCGAGCGAACCCGGCTGCACCGGATCCTGGAAGAAGTGCGCCTTGAAATACCACTCATCGGGGTCGATGTCCTTCTCGGCTCGCACGTAGCCGAGCCCGCGCGAGCCCCCGTCCGGCCGGCAGTCGACAATCCGGTCGATCATTCGGATCATCGACCCGGACAGCGGCGAATCGGCCAAATCAACCAGACGGTTCCCGGGCGCGGACAGCACGGCCAGCTCAGCGTCGGACGGCGGCAACCCCGGCTGGTCCGCGAACGCCTCCTTCGGGAAGAAGCCGAATACGGTATCCGCCTCGAAAACGGTCTCGTCACCCGCGGTGCACCGGACGTGGAACGACTCGATGATGGTGCTGCCGAGCCGGGAAATGGTCCGGCACTCGGCGTGGGTATGCAGCGTGCCGGTCTCGGGACGCACCTCGCGCCACACGGTGCCGGTGCCGTCGAGGTTGCGGAACAGCAGGTCCACATCGGACTCCAGCACGCTGCCCAGGTACATCGCCAGCCAGCCGCACGGCTGGAGCGCGACCTCCAGCAGCACGGCGAACGGCATGGTGCCACCGTGCTGGGCGAAGTACCAGGCGTCGGCGGGCACATCATAGTCGGCGGTGACCGCCGCACCGGTCCGCATGGCGCCGCGCTCACCGTCGACCGCCACGATTCTCGACATCATGTGGTACGGCGGGCCGGGCAGCCGCGGCGCCCGCCGCCCGGTCTCGTCGAATCGCTGGTACGGGCTGCCCATCGCGCGCGCCAGCGGGCCCCACGCACAGGCCAGCAGCGCCGCATGGTCCTCTCGCGTGTCCCCGTCGGCGTGCCAGGGCCAGTCGGGTACCAGTCGCAGTCCGGCGTTCTCCGCGTGGAAGGCTCTTACACCGTCCACTGTGCCCAGTACGTCCGCGTACAGTGTCGGGAAGGGGTCCACCGACACGCGCCGGACGAACACCTCGTACACGATGCGCCGGCTGTCCGGAGTCACCTGACCGCGGCAGCGCAGCCGGACCGGCCGGTCGGGTACGGGCTCGAAGCGCCATCCGTCACGCTCGATGGTGTACCCGCACGCGGCCAGGTAGAACGCCATCGCCTGCAGCCCGCCCTCGAACATCAGCGTGCCGGGCATGCACGGGTCGTTGGTGAAGTGTCCGGCGAAGAACCAGTCGTACGGCGTGACCCCGGTCTCCGCCCGCAGGTACCCGCGCGCCGGTTCGCATTCGGTGACCGCGCCGAGCAGCTGCATCCGCCCGGCACCGGTGCGCGGGCTGCGAACGTGGGCGCGCGTGACCGTCCACTCCGGACCGAAGCAGTCCGCCGGCCGCCCTTCGGCGAACGCGCGCACCTGTTCGGGGCCGAAGGACTGGCGGTCGGGTACGGCGACCGGCAGTGGGGCGTCGGGCGGTGCGGGGCCGGGCTCCCAGGACAATCCGGCCGATCCAGCCAGTTCCGCGTCGGTGAAGAACCCGGCCTGCCCGCCGCGTACCACCATCCGCAGCCGGTCGCCGACCCGGCAGTCGTAGTGGAAGAAGAAGAGGCGGACGCCCTCGTGCTCGGCGTGCTCGTCGACGTGGATGTCGTACCGCAGGGTCTCGCCGGGGGCCGCGGGTCCACTGTAGAAGGTGAGTTCGCAGCCGAGCAGCCGGTACACGCGGTCGCCGGGGTGGGTCAGGTCCACGCCCAGCCAGCTGATGAGCAGCAGGTCGGCCTGTCCTGCCTCGACCATCAGGCCGGCGGGCATGCGGCCGGTGGCGTCCAGGTACCAGGCGCCGGCGACGACGTCGGTCTCGGTCCAGATGGTGCCGGTACCCATCGAGCCGGGTTCGGCGTCGATGCCGGTGACCCGGTCGACCAGCAGCATCGGCGGCTCGGGGAGCCGCGTCACCCGGCTGCGGCGGTCGAGCGGGGCGAAGCGCGGGCCGAGGTACTCGGAGATCCGGCCGGCGGCCAGCTGCTCCAGTTGGGTACGGGTGAAGGTCCGCGGGACTGGCCTGGTTTCCGGCTGCGGGCGGGCCCTGGTCAGCGCGGTCAGCGTGCGCTGGCGCACGGCGAGGAACTCGGCGTGCGTCTCGGCCTGCGCGACGAGGAACTCGCGGTGCACTGTGGACACCCGCGCGAACTGCGCCGCGACAATCTCGGCCACACGACTCCCGACGGGCGGGGGCCGCACGCCGGCCAGGCCGCCCGCGTCCGGTGCGGACGGCAACCCGGCCCCGTCGCTGACGGTCGATGCCGGATCGGGTAGCACGGGTGGCAGCTCCGGCGCTCGGGCCATCACGGCGGGCTGGTCCGGGTCGGGTAGCCGCAGTGGTGGCGGGTGCGCGGGCAGGCGGATCGTTGCCCGCTCGGGCGCCGCCGGGCCGGCCGCACCGGCAAGGTGTTCGAGCAGCGCCCCCGCCGCCACCGGTACGCCGGCCGCGACCAGTTCCGCCACGGCCTGGCAGAGCTGCGGCACCGCCCGCCCACCCGGGGCGTCCAGCGCGACGGCGAGATGTTCGCGCTCGCCGAGGATGCGGCGGATCCAGCCGGTGCACTGCGCCTGCGGCCCGTGCTCCAGGAACACGCGCACCCCGTCCCGCCACGCGTTCTCGATCAGCCGGACGAAGTCGACCGTGCGCAACGCCTGCGCCACGATCGCGTCCGCGGCGCGCTCCGCCGTCGCCCGGTACGCCTCGCCCGTCGCCCCGCTGTAGAACCGGACCCCGGGTACGTCACGGGTGGACCGCAGGTGCAGCGCGCGGTACTCGTCGCGTACCGCCGCCAGCTCCGGCGCGTGCGCCGCGATCTCGTAGTCGAGCGGGTACGCCGCCGCCGTACCCAGCCGGCGCAGCACCTCCGCGCAGGACGCCTCCTCGCCGCCGATGACGCAGGAGCCGGGCTCGTTGACCGCCATCAGGTGGACCGCAGCCGCGCCGTGCAGCGCCTCCCGGACCACGCTGGCCGGTGCGCTGACCAGGTAGCTGACCCAGCGGGTACCGGCCAGGCCCAGCCGGCGCCACGCCTCGCGTACCACCCGGAATTCGCCCGTCAGTCCACTGTGGAACAGGCCGCTGGCACGCAGGTCGCGCAGCAGCTCTGCCCGGTCCGGCCAGGCACCGAGCGCGGCGAGCGCCGCCGACTCCCCGGAAGAGTAGCCGATCGCGGCGGCGGGGCGCAGGCCGAGCAGGCCACGGGTGAGGTCCGCGTGGAACGCGCTGAGCCGGGCCGCCTCCCAGATCTGGTCCAGCACCGGGAGCCGGCCGGCCGGGAACCGTCCATACTCGACAGCCCGGGCCAGGTCCGGAAAGGCCAGCGCCAGTTCGGCGCCCATGCCGGCGTACGCGGCCGATCCGTTGGTGAACACGAACGCGACCTCGCCGCCGACCGGCGCATCCCGGTACGCCACGCCGTCCGGTTGCGGCCCGCCCCGCGTCAGCCAGCGCCGGGCCGCCTCCACGCGCTCCGCCGCTCCACTGTGGACATCGCCGAGCAGGACCAGCCGTGCCGGGCCCGGGTCCGACTCGTGCCCGCTATCCAGCGCGGCGAGCACCGCGGCCCGGTCAGCCCCGGAGAACTGCCACAGGCGCGGCGCCGGCCCCGAGATCCAGGGACGCGCAGGGTCGCCCGGGCGCAGCGTCACGCTCACCGGCGCACCCTCCAGCGGCCGTACCGCCACCCGTGCCACCACCTCGCGCGAGCTGGGCTCGGCGAAGCCGCCGGCGCGCGGGTACACCCGGTGGCTCACCGCGGTCGCGGCGGTGGCGAGCGCGACCAGCCCGTACGCGGCGTGCGCCGTTCCGAAGAGGTCGGCCGGATCCAGACAGTTCCCGCCTGAGTCCCCGATCAGCAGCCCCGGCCCGTCCCCAGTGTCCTCATCGGTCAGCACCGCGATGACAGGGCGTCCGGCGCGGCGCGCGTCCGCGAGGCGTTCCAGGATCATCACGACAGCGGCGTCACCGGGCTCACGGTCACGGCCCAGCGCCCGTACCGCCGCTTGATGCACCGGCTCGGCCGAGAGATCGACGGCGCCGACGACCGCACTGTCCACTTCGCCCGCGCGCAGGGCGCGGCAAGCGAGGTCGACCGCGACCAGGCCCGACGCCTCCTCCGCGGACACGGTGTAGCCGGGTCCCACGAGGTCGAGCTGCACGTTGACCCGGTTGGCGACCAGGTTCGGCATCGCGCCGAGCACATCGGCCGCGGTCAACTCCGACCGCGTGGCGCCGTCCACGCGCTGGGTGACCGGATACCGGGCCACCTCCGGGTCGACGCCCATGCCGACGATGACCGCGGTCCGCTCGCGGGGCAGCGTGCGGCCGGCCGCCGCGTCCCCGGCCGCCTGCAGCAGCAGCACCTGCTGCGCGTGCGCGCGCTCCAGGTCCCGGGGCGGGAAGCACAGCCCATCCAGGGCAACGGTTACCGCGTCGCGCGGCCCGGTGCTCGGCCGGCCGAGCA
>DATEJJ010000348.1:0-22066 GCA_035278125.1 Rugosimonospora sp. | reverse complement strand
CCGCGGCTGGGCGAGCACACCGCCGCCAACCGCGCGCGGCGCAAGGCCGTGCGGCCGGTCGCGGCCGGCCTTCCGTTGCAAGGCTTGCGGGTACTGGACATGACGGCGTTCTGGGCCGGCCCCTCGTGTACCCACGTCCTGGCCCTGCTGGGCGCCGAGGTGATCCACCTGGAATCCACCTCGCGGCCGGACGGTACCCGGCTGCTGGCCGGCGTCGCGGCGAGCGAGCCCGACTGGTGGGAGCGGTCGCCCATCTTCTCCGGCCTGAACACCAACAAGAAGAGCCTGACGCTGAACATCCAGCAGCCGCGCGGGCGGGAACTGCTCCGGCGGCTGATCCCCACCTGCGACGTGATCGTGGAGAGCTTCACGCCCCGGGTACTCGAACAGATCGGGTTGGATTTCGAGGCGGTGCGGTCGTTGCGGCCCGACGCGGTGCTGGTGCGCATGCCCGGCTTCGGCCTGGACGGCCCGTGGCGCGACAACCCCGCGTTCGCGTACGTGATCGAGGACGCGTCCGGACTGACCTGGTTGACCGGCCATCCCGACCAGCATCCGGTCGAGCCCTACTCCCTCGGTGACCCGAACGCCGGTCTGCACGCCCTCAACGCGCTGCTGCTCGCGCTGCTGTACCGGCGCCGTACCGGCGAAGGGGTGTTCGTGGAGGCCGCGATGGTCGACGCCGCGCTGAACGTGGCCGCCGAACAGGTCATCGAGTTCTCCGCGTACGGGTCGCTGGCGCAGCGCTCCGGCAACCGTGGACCCGCGGCCGTACCGCAGAATCTCTACCTGAGCGCGGACCTGGACGAGTTCGGGCGG
Organism: Rugosimonospora sp.; assembly: GCA_035278125.1. Lineage (GTDB taxonomy): Bacteria > Actinomycetota > Actinomycetes > Mycobacteriales > Micromonosporaceae > DATEJJ01. The sequence goes on along the minus strand of DATEJJ010000348.1, from coordinate 21,247 downwards.
GCCGACAGCTGGGTCGCGGTCGCGGTCGGCTCGGACGCGCAGTGGCAGGCACTGTGCGGCGCGGTCGGGCGACCCGACTGGGCCGGGGATCCGCGGCTGGCCACGGCGTCCGGCCGCCGGGTGGCACAGGACCGGATCGACGAGGTCCTCGCCGCCTGGTGCCGCACCCGCGCCGGCGACGACATCATTCAACGGCTCTGGGACGCCGGCGTACCCGTGGCCAAGGTGCTGCAGCCGCACCGCCAGCGGACGCTGCCCCCGCTGGCGGCCCGAAGGTTCTTCGAGGACGTCGACCATCCGGTGAACGGCACGGTCCCGCACAGCACGCTGCCGTTCCGGCTCTCCGCCGGACCGCCGCGGCTGCACCGGCGCCACGCGCCCCTGCTCGGGCAGGACAACGCGGATCTGCTGGGCGCGCTGGGCCTGAGCCCTGAGGACATCGCCGTACTGCGGGCGGACGGAACCATCGGACAGGCACCCGTCCTGGCAGCTCGCACCCCGCCACCGTAGGAGGACCAGGTGCAACGAATAGCTTCGGCAACGGGCCGGGCGATCCGCCCGCGCATCCGGCGGCAACGGCTTGTCGTGGTGGCGCCGCGCGTGGTCGAGGTGGTGCGGTGCACCGGCGGTTGGCTGTTCGACCGGGTGATGGCGGGCTGGGAGGTGACCGTACTCATCGTGGACCACACCGATACCCGGCCGCTGCGCATCCTCGGCGCCGGCGTCGGCGACCTCGAATCGGCGCTCGCGATGCCGCCGCTCGGTCCGGCGCCGCAGGCCCTGGCCGTCGAGGCGGGCCTCTACGAATCCGACACGCGCGTGCGCCGGATGGTGCGGGACGCGCTCGACCGGAGTGTGGCCGAGGTTTGGCTGTGGGGCGAGGGCCTGAGTGCGGCGAACGGTCCGGTGCGGCACCGGCTGAGCGTGGCCGCGCGGGCCTTCAAGGCGCAGGCCCTCGTGGCGGCCGTCGGGCCCGCCGACTCGGTCCCGGTGACCGAACTGTTCTTCCACACATCCAGCCTCATCCCGGCGTAGCCGTGGTCGTGGCGAAGCCGGCGAACCATTCGGGAATGGCGCGGTAGTAGCTTGATTGGATCCGGTACGGCCCGTGCGCCGCCAGCGCCGCGTAGGCCGCGATCCACGTCCGCACCTCGTGCGCCGAGTGGCCGCCCTCCGCGACGAACCACTCGTTGGGCCGCCCGTCCACGGCCGCGAAGTCTCCGGCCGCGAGGCTGCGGAGCACCAGCGCGTCCCACCGCGGGTTCAGCGGGCGGTACGGCCCTTCGCCACGGGCGAAGTCGCGTGCCGCGGCGACGGTCCGGCTCTCCCGTTGCGCCCGCTGTTCCGGTGACGGGTTGCGGCCGTGGGTGAGCCGCTCCGCCACCTCGGGCGGCGCCTCGCTCAACCGCGGGACCGGCGGGTCGTGCGACAGGCCGCCCGAGCCGACGACCAGAACGCGACGGTCCATGGCGCGCAGCGCCGCACCCACGGCGGTACCCAGCAGGCGGGCGCGGACGGCCGGCCCCAGCGGATCCGCGACACAGTTGATGAACACGGGCACGACGGGTACGGCCGTGAGCGTTGGCAGCAGGAAGGTCAGTGGCTGGACCAGTCCGTGGTCGACCCGCATGTCCTCGGAGACCGCGACGTCGACCCCGGCCCCGAGCACGTGCCGGGCGATCGCGTACGCGGCGTCCCGGTCGACGTCCAGCGGCCCGGCCGGCAGGCCGTAGTCCCCGACCGAGGTGGCGGCCGCACCGACGCAGAAGGGCGGCATCACGTCGTACAGGAATCCGTTGTAATGGTCCGGCGCGAACACCACCACCAGATCGGGCCGGAACCCGTCGACGAACGCGCGGGCCCGCCGCAGCACCTCGTCGACCTCGGCGCGCACCGGCGGCGCCGGATCGTGCAGGCCGATCAGCGGCGAATGGGATGTCGCGCACAGGGCCACGGCCATGAGACACCTCCGCGTGGATCAGTCTGGAAACATCATTCTCTGTAGGAGATAATGACATGCTATGCGACGGACCTGTGATGTGGCGGTTCTCGGTTCGGGAGCCGCGGGGCTGACGGCCGCGCTCGCCGCCGCGGTGGCGGGTGCCCGGGTCGCCGTGTTCGAGAAGGCGGAGCTGCTGGGCGGTACGACCGCGCTGTCCGGCGGGACGATCTGGCTCCCGGGCAACCAACCCGCCCGCGAGGCGGGGATCGAGGATTCCCGGGAGCGCGGCCTGGAGTATCTGGCGAGCCTGTCGAACGGCATGATCCTGCCGGAACTGGCCGAGGCGCTGGTTGACGGCGGCCCGGAGCTTGTCGACTTCCTGGTGGCCAACACGGGGGTACGGCTGCGGCTGGTCGACGGCTACCCCGACTACCACCCCGAGCACCCCGGCGGGATGCCGCGCGGTGGCCGCTCGGTCGAACCGGCCCTGCTCTCCTTTGCCGGCTTCGAGGAGTGGAGTGACCGTATCGCCGGGGACGTGCGGCGGATGCTGATCGCGGAGACACCGTTGGGTGGCGGTACCGGCGTGCTGGAGCCGGACGAACTGGCCAGGCGGGAAGGCGCGAAGCTGGAGGGTCTGGGCCGGGCACTCGTCGGCGGCCTGCTCCGCGCGTGCCTGGACCGGGGTGTACCGGTCACGACCCGCGCCCGCGGCCGGCGGCTGCTCGTCGCCGACGGCCGCGTGACCGGCGTCGAACTCGAAACCCCGGACGGGACGCAGAGCGTGTACGCCGGCGCGGTGGTCCTCGCCACCGGCGGCTTCGAGTACGACCCGGACCTGGTCCGCGACTTCCTGCGGGGACCGCTCACCCGGCCGATCGGCGCGCCCTCGAACACCGGCGACGGGCTGCGGATGGTGATGCGGGTCGGCGCGCAGCTCGGCAACATGCGCGAGGCGTGGTGGTCGCCCGTGGTCGGGTACCCGGGCGTGCGCCGCGACGGTGGCGCGAACGGGCTGCTCTCCGCGCGGGAGCGGGCTCTGCCCGGGTGCATCATGGTCAACCGGTACGGTCGCCGCTTCGCGAACGAGGCCGCCAACTACAACGCGCTCGGCGGCGCCTTCCACCGCCTGGACGAGTCCCGCCTGGACTACCTCAACGTACCGGCGTACCTGGTCTTCGACCAGTCCACAGTGGACAGGTACGGGGTGTTCGGCGCCGTACCCGGCGATGAGGTGCCGGACTGGGTGACTCGCGCGGGGACGCTGGAGGAACTGGCCACGGCGCTCGGCATCCCGGCCGACGGGCTGCTGGCGACCGTCGCGCGCTTCAACGACCACGCGCGGTGCGGCGCCGACGCGGACTTCGGTCGCGGGGCGAGCGCGTACGACCGCTGGCCCGGTCACAGCCGGGCGGCGGATCCCGGCTCGCCGTACGCGACGCTCGGTCCGGTCGGGACGCCACCGTTCTACGGCGCGCGGGTGGACATCTCCGCGCTGGGTACCAAGGGCGGGCCCCGTACCGACCGGGAGGGGCGGGTACTCGACGTCGACGGCCGGGTGATCCCCGGTCTGTACGCCGCGGGGAACGTCATGGCGAGCCCGGCCGGCATGGTGTACGGCGGCGCCGGTGCCACGCTCGCGGTCGCCGGCGTGTGGGGGCTGTACGCGGGGCGGGCGGCCGTCCGCGATACCCCTTGACCGCGGCCGTGGAACGTCGTAGCGTGCTGATATAGATTAAGTGCGTTCATTATATGCACACATTCGTTATATGCGTACAGCGGAGACAGGGCCGATGACGGAGACCTTGCCGCGCCCGGCACACGAACTCACCGCACAGCAGGCGGTGGACATCTTCGCGGACTGGCTCGCCGACCTCGCGGCGGCCCTGGCGGGCGGATCGGCGTCCGGACTGGCGGAGCTGTTCACCGAACGGGCCACCTGGCGCGACTTCATGGCGTTCACGTGGGACTTCACCCACGCCATCGACCGCGGCCCGCTCGCCGCCCGCCTGCGCGAGTTGGCGGGGCCCGCGCAGGTCGGCGGCTTCCGGGTCAGCACCGAGCAGCCGCCCGTGGTCAACGACGGCACCGTCCAGGCGTTCTTCGACTTCACCAGCAGGGACCGGATCGACCGGGGCTTCGTGCAACTCGTCCGGGGCGAGCGGCGCTTCGTCGCCTCGACGATGCAGACACAGGTGATCGGCCTGCGGGACTTTCCCGAACGGACCGGCCACCACCGCCGGGACGGCAAGGTGCACGGGGTGGTACCCGACCGCACCCGGTGGGCGAGCGACCGGCGTGCGGAGGCGGCGTTCGAGGACGGTGACCCGGCCGTGCTCGTACTCGGCGCCGGGCACAACGGCCTCGCCCTCGCCGCGCGGCTGGGCGCGCTCGACGTACCGGCGCTGGTCATCGACCGGGAGGCGCGGGTCGGCGACGCCTGGCGCAAGCGGTACGCGTCGCTGGCCCTGCACAGCACCGTGTACGGCGACCACCTGCCCTACCTGCCGTTGCCGCCGACCTGGCCCGCGAACACGCCGAAGGACAAGTGGGCGGACTGGTTGGAGTCCTACGCGACGCTGCTCGACCTCAACGTCTGGACCGGCACGACGTTTCTCAACGGCCACTACGACGGGGATGCCGAGCGGTGGACCATCCATGTCCGCCGCGCGGACGGGTCGATCCGGCAGCTGCACCCGCGGCACTTCGTGGTGGCGGGTGGCCTGTTCGGGTCGCCGCGGATCCCCGTGGTGAAAGGCATCGAGTCGTTCCGGGGCGTGGCGGTGCATTCGGACGAGTTCCAGGGCGGTGCCGACTTTCCCGGCAAGCGGGCGCTCGTGGTGGGTGCCGGGGTCAGCGGTCACGAGATCGCGCACGACCTGTACGAGCACGGCACCGACGTCACGATGCTGCAGCGCAGCGCGACCTACGTGGTCACCTTCAGGTCGTACCACAAGTACTGGTCGGCGGCGCTGTTCCACGAGGGCGCGAGGTTCCCGCCCGACTTCGCCGACCAGATCGCGTACGCGACACCCAACGTCCGGTCCGATGAGATCAACAAGGTGCTGGTCCAGCGCGCCAGGGAGGACGACAAGGATCTGCTCGACCGGCTCGCGGCGCGCGGGTTCACGTTCGAGTGGGGTCCCGACGGTACGGGCATCATCGGCAGCCACATGTCGGGCCGCGACGGGTACCAGATCGACATCGGCGCGTCCGAACTCATCGCGGACGACCGGATCCACCTGAAACACGGTGTCGAGCTGGCCGAGGTGCGCGACGGGAACACCGTGGTCTTCAGTGACGGTTCGGAGCTGGCGGTCGACCTCATCGTGTTCGCCACCGGGTACGAACAGTTCTGGAACCACATCAGGCCGGCGCTCGGCCCGGCGGCGGCGCGGATCGACAAGGCGTACGGGCGGGCCGCGGACAACGAATACGCGAACACCTGGCGGCGCTCGGCGCAGCCCGGGCTGTGGTTCGGCACCGGGTTCATCCGGATGGCGCGGTTCTACAGCCGGTTCATGGCGCTTCTCATCAAGGCGATCGAGGAGGGGATCGAGCCGGTCGACCCGGTATGCTGAGCCGCGTGCTGGAGGTGGGGCCGGCTGCGGAGCCGAAGGGTCGGGAGGGGAACCAGACCCTCGCGCGGGGCCTTCGCGTGCTGCTGGCCATCGCCGACTCCCACCACGGGCTCACGGTCCAGCAGGCCGCCGAGTTTCTCGGGGTACACCGGTCGATCGCGTACCGGCTGCTGCAGACGCTCGCCGACTTCGGGCTGATCGCCCGCGGTCGCGACGGTGTCTTCACGCCGGGTGCGCGCCTGGCGACGCTGGCCGAGTCCTACCTGCCGACGCTGCGGGACGTTGCGCGCCCCGTGATGCGCTCACTCGCCGACCGGTTGCAGTCGACCATCTCGCTCTTCGTCGAGCAGGGCGACGAGATTGTGGCGATCGCGATGGTGGAGCCGACAAACGTGTCCCACCACATCGCGTTCAAGTCCGGCATGCGAACTCCGGTCACGCTGGGCGCGGCCGGATACGCGATCCTCGCGTCCGGTCCGGTCACACCGGGCGAACCGGCCGCGGTCGGTCTCGCGCGCAAGCGGGGGTACGCCCGCAGCCACGGCGAGATCGAGCCGGGGGCGTACGGCGTGGCCGCAGGGATCCCGATGGGTGGCGGCGGCGCGCGGGCCTGCCTGAACCTCATCACGTACCGCAAGGACATCGCCGACGGCGCCGGGCCGGACCTGCGCCGCGCCGCCGATGAGGTCGGCCGGCTGCTGTAGCCGGCGACCGTTCTTGACACCCCAGCCGCGGGCTCTCTACGCTCTGATCAGTTATCGAGCGCAGCTGTGTAGATAACGAACGAGGAGGACGGTGTCCACCGAGCCCGGCCCCGCCGACCCGCGCGGCGCGATCGACGTCGCCGTGATCGGTGCCGGGCCGACCGGTCTGATGACCGCGAACCTGCTCGGCATCCACGGGCTCCGGGTCGCCGTCTTCGAGGCCGGCGCCGAACTCATCGACTATCCGCGCGGCGTCGGCATGGACGACGAGACGCTACGCGCGTTCCAGGCGGCCGGACTCGTCGAGGCGCTGCTCCCGCACACCGTGCCGTACCAGCTGCTGGTGTTTGTCGACCGCAGGCAGCGCGACCTGGCCCGGATCGCGCCGCCGGCGGCGACCTTCGGCTGGCCCCGGCGCAACGGGTTCGTCCAGCCGCTCGCCGACCGGGTGCTGCTCGACGGGCTCGCCCGCTTCGGCTCCGTGACCGTCCACTGGTCCTCGCGGGTAACCGGATTCACCCAGGACGCCGGCGGCGTGGACCTGGCTGTGTCCACACCGGACGGTGAGCGGACGGTCCGGGCGTCCTACGTCGTGGGGGCCGACGGCGGGCGGAGTACCACCCGCAAGGCCCTGGGACTGGCCTTCGTGGGCGACTCGGCCAGCGCGGACTGGTTCGTCGTCGACCTCCGCAACGACCCGCTCGGCCGCCCCGGCGCCTACGTCTGCGCGGATCCGCGGCGGCCGTACGTATCCATCAGCATCCCGCACGGCATCCGCCGGTTCGAGTTCATGCTCAAGCCCGGCGAGACCGAGGCGGAGGCGATGACCGACGGGTTCCTCCGGCGCCTGCTCGAACCGGTCCTGCCCGCCACGGCCACCGTCGACATCATCCGCCGTCGCGTGTACACGCACCATTCCCGCATGGCGGAGCGCTTCCGCTCCGGCCGGGTGCTGCTGATCGGCGACGCGGCGCACGTGATGCCGGTGTGGCAGGGGCAGGGATACAACAGTGGTATCCGCGACGCGCTCAACGTGTCCTGGAAGCTCGCGCTGGTGGTCCGCGGCCAGGCCACGGACGGGCTCCTGGACAGTTACGAGTCGGAGCGGCGCGAGCACGTCCGGGCGATGGTCCAACTGTCCACCTGGGTCGGTCGCCTGGTCTCCATCACCAACCGGGGCGGGGCGGCCGCGAGAAACGTGTTCTTCCGCGCGCTCTCGGCGGTACCCCGCGCCAAGCGGTACGTCGTGCAGATGCGGTTCAAGCCGATGCCCGCGATGAGCTCGGGCGCGCTGACCCGGGTCGGGTCCCGCGGTGGCCCGGTGGGCCGGTTGTTCATCCAGCCGACGGTCAGTACCCGGGACGCGCCGTCGCTCCGGCTCGACGACGCGCTCGGGCCGTGGTTCGCGCTCATCGCGTGGAACAACAACCCGGGCGCGATCCTCGACGACGACGCGCGGGCGCGGCTGCTCCGGTTGGGTGTCCGGCTGGTCGCCGCCCGCCCCGCCGTGCAGCTCGCCTGGGACGACAATGCCGCCCGGGACGACAATGCCGCCCGGGACGACGGCGTACTCGTCGTCGGGGACCTCGACGGCGCGCTCAAGGGCTGGTTCGACGCGCACGCCGAATCGGTGGTCCTCCTGCGCCCGGACCGGATCGTCGGCGGGGCGAGCGCGGCCTACGCCGCCTCGGACATGGTCCGCGGGTTCGCGCACGCGATCGGCGCACCCGACCCGGTACCCGAGACCGCCGCCGAACAAGCGTCATGAACACGCTGTGGACGGAGCTTGCCGGCGTGGAATACGCGATCCGGCAGGTACCGGTGGGGCAGTGGTCGACCCGGGTCCTGGAGAGCGGCGCGGGTACCCCGTTCATCGTGATGCACGGTACCGGGGGACACCTCGAAGCGTTCGCGAAGAACGTCCGCGCCCTCGGCGCCCGGTACCGGTTCCTCGCGTACGACTATCCGGGCCACGGCTGGACGACGCTCGCCCGGACCGATCTGGAGATCGACGACTACACCGGCCACCTGGTCGGCCTCATGGACGCCCTCGGCGTCGAGCGCGCCCACCTGAGCGGTGAGTCACTCGGCGGCTGGGTCGCGATGAAGTTCGCGGCCCGGTACCCGGAGCGCGTCGACCGGCTCGTGCTCAACACTCCCGGCGGGACGATGGCCACGCCGGAGGTCATGGACCGGATCCGGTCCCTCAGCCAGGCGGCCGCCGACGATCCGAGCGAGGAGCGGATCCGTACCCGGCTCGAATGGCTCATGGCCGATCCGCGCTCGGTCACCGACGAGCTCGTGGCCATCCGCCGCGGCGTGTACCGCCGGCCGGGCTTCGCCGCGTCGATGCGGCACCTCCTGTGCCTCCAGGACCCGGAGGTACGCCGGCGCAACATGGTGACCGACGACGAGCTGCGGGCCATCACCGCGCCGACGCTCGTCATCTGGACCAGCGACGATCCGTCCGGTCCGGCGAAGGCGGGGCTCGACCTGGCCGAGCGGATCCCGGCCGGGGAGTTCCGGCTCATCGAGAACGCCGGCCACTGGCCGCAGTGGGAGCAGCCCGAGCGCTTCAACCGGATCGTGCTGGAGTTCCTGGCGCGTTGAACGCCAGGGCGAGCGCCCCGTACACGTCGCGCAGCAGCTGCGCGGTGCGTGGCGTGTCGGGGCGCGCGCCGAACCCGCCGTGGATCACCCCGGGATACACGTGCAGCTCGGTCGGTACGCCCGCACCCGACAGGCGTGCCGCATAGTCGATGTTCTCGTCGAGGAACGCGTCGACGTCGCCGATGGCGAGGAACGCCGGCGCGAGCCCGGTGAGGTCCCGGGCCCGTGCCGGTGCGGCGGTCGGGGGGACCTCGCCGCCCGCCAGGGACCCGAGGTATGCGGCCCAGCACATCCGGTTCGCCGCCAGCTGCCACAGGCCCCAGTGGCCGGGATCCTCGCTGGCCCGGACGGATGGCGTCAGCTCGCGGTCGTCGAGCATGGGATACACCAGCAGTTGCAGTGCCGGCTGCGGGAGTCCGGTCCCGCGCAGCCGGAGGCACAGCGCGGCGGCCAGGCCGGCACCCGCACTGGCGCCACCCACCACCAGCCGGTCCGGGTCGATGCCGGACGCGGCCGGATCGCCGCTCACCCGGCGCCACACCGTATCGGCGTCCTCCAGCCCTTCCGGGTAGGGGTGCTCGGGGGCGAGCCGCCAGTCCACCGATACAACGGCGCAGCCGAGTTCGACCACCATCCGGTCGAGCCGGTCGTCGTTCTCGTCCAGCGTCCCCATGACGTACGCGCCGCCGTGCAGCCAGACCACGCCGGGCAGGGCGCCCCCGGCACCGACCGGGCGGTACCAGCGGACCGGCACGTCCGGCCGGCCGTCGAGTCCGGGGATGACCGCGTCCGAGCGCCGGACCCGCGGATCGGGGGCCACCGGTGCGGGGCTGACGGCCGCGTACGACGACCGCAGCGTCGCGATGCTCGACAGGTCCCAACGCGCCAGCCGGTCGAGCTTCGCCACTGTCCCAGGCTCGATCCGGTCGGTGCGCACACTGGGTACGTTAGTCACGGCGACCATGTACTGCAACGGCCCGGTCTATGGAGGAACAATGCTCGGTGCGGCAACGGCGATCGCATTCCTGCCCTCGGTCGATCTCGACCGCTCGCGACGGTTCTTCGCCGGGATACTCGGCCTCGCCGTCGAAGACGTCACACCCTTCGCGTGCGTCCTGCGGGCGGGCGCGACCATGCTGCGGGTGACCAGAGTGGACACGCTACAGCCGCAACCGTTCACCGTGTTCGGCTGGCGGGTACCGGATATCCGCGCGACCGTGGCCGGGCTGACCGCCGCCGGCATCGACTGCCTCCGGTACGACGGCCTGGGTCAGGATGCCGCGGGCGTGTGGACCACCCCGGGCGGGGACCTCGTCGCCTGGTTCCAGGACCCCGACGGCAACACCCTGTCGCTGACCCAGTTCGCCGGTACCGGGGCGTAGTTTGCTCAGGTTGGTGGCGGTGGTGGCCGATGGGACCGGGGTGATGAGGTGGCTGACCGGGCTGATACCGGACGTTCGGCTCTCGGAGGACACATTCGCGGTCCGCCACCGCATGCTGCGTACCGTGCTGCTCTGGCAGCTGCCGCTGCTCGCGGTGGTGGCGCTGCTCCACGATCGCATCGAGATGCTCCTGCAGCAGCCGGACGGCGGGCACATGGGCGGCGGTGTGCTCATCTGGGTGATGGTGGGGGCGACCGCGCTGTGCGCGGCCCTGGGGTGGGTGGTCCGGTCGCGGCGGGCCGGTTCGCTGATGGTGTCGTTGGGGTTGCTGCTGAGTGCGGCGACGCTGGTGCATGCCGGTGGTGGTTTGACGGAGTTGCATTTCGCCTTCTTCGTGGTGCTCGGTCTGATCAGCCTGTACCAGGAGTGGCTGACGCTCGTGTTGTCGGTGGTGATGGTCGCGGTCCATCACATGCTGGTCGGGTTCTTCATGCCGAGGCTGATGTTCTCCGACCCGCGGGCCTGGCGGCATCCGGTGGCCTTCGCGTTGCTGCACGCGGTGTTCGTGCTCGCGATGTGCGCCGTGCAGCTCGCCTACTGGCGCTACATCCAGCGGGCGCAGCGGGAGAAGGAGAGCGTGCAGGAGCAGGCCGCCGCGGAGCTGCGCCGGCGCGAGGAGCGCTACCGGGTGTTGGTTCAGGACTCCTGCGATGTCATCAACGTGGTGGACCGCGGCGGCCTGATCCTGTCGGTCAGCCCCGCGGTGCAGGCGGTGATGGGGTACCGCCCGGAGGACCTGGTGGGTTCCCGCTACCGCGCGCTGATCCACCCCGACGACGTGGACGGTGTCTGGCGCGTCGAGGAAGGCCGGTCGGCGCAGCGGACCGAGGTACGCGCGCGGCACGCCGACGGTACCTGGCACTGGCACGACGTGACAGTGCGCGATCTGACGGGGCATCCGGCGGTCGGCGGGATCGTGGTCAGCCACCGTGATGTGACCGAGCGGCGGGAGTTCCAGGACCTGTTGCAGCACGAGGCCGCCCACGACGTGTTGACCGGTCTGGTCAACCGCGGCGCGCTGCTGCGGGCGCTCGACCAGGCGCGGGAAACCCTCACCCGCGGGCAGCATCTGGCGGTGCTGTTCATCGATCTGAACGACTTCAAACCGATCAACGACACGCTGGGGCACGAGGCCGGCGACACGCTGCTGGTGGCCGTGGCGAACGCGGTACAGCGATCCGTGCTGGGATCCGACACGGTCGGCCGGCTGGGCGGTGACGAGTTCGCGGTGATTCTCGGCGACATCACGTCGGAGGACAACGCGGTCGCGGTCGCCACCCGGATCCTGGGCGCGCTGGCCGAACCGGTCACCGTCGGCGGCGCCTCCATCGCGTGCACGGCCAGCATCGGGATCGCGCTGACCGGCTCCGGTGACCTGAGTACCGACGAACTCCTCAGCCGGGCCGACGCGGCCATGTACCACGCCAAGCGGGCCAAGGACACCGGTTGGGCGGTGTACCACGACGACATGCTCCAGGACGGCTCGGACGCGGCCCTGCTGGAGCAGGATCTGCGCCACGCCGTCGAGCAGGGCCTGCTACACGTGGAGTACCAGCCGATCGTCTCGCTGGACACCGGAGCCTGGCGCGGCGTCGAGGCGCTGGCCCGCTGGAACCATCCCACCCGCGGGCCGGTACCACCACAGGTGTTCATCAAGGTCGCCGAGCGGTCCGCGCTGATCCACGACCTGGGGCGCCTGGTCCTGCGCCAGGCGTGCGCACAGCTCCGGCAGTGGCATGCGGGGCGGCCCAACGGCCCGCGGCTCCGGCTGAACGTCAACCTGTCCGCCCGCCAGCTGGACCGCGCGGCGGTGGTCGACGACGTGCTGGGCATCCTCGCCGAGACCGGTACGGACCCGAACGACCTCACCCTGGAGGTCACCGAGTCCGCGCTGATCGAGCACGAACAGGCCGTGCGACACCTGACCGCGCTCACCGCGCACGGCATCAAGGTCGCCCTGGACGACTTCGGTACCGGCTACTGCTCGCTGCGCTACCTGACCCGGCTCCCGGTCGACACGCTGAAGATCGACCGCAGCTTCGTCGCGGAGCTCGACCGTACCCAGGAAGGCTCGGCGGTCGCCGAGGCGGTGGTACGCCTGGGCCGGGCCATGCACCTGGACATCGTCGCCGAGGGCATCGAGACCGGTGCCCAGGCGGCCGAACTCACCCTCCTCGGCTGCACCACCGGACAGGGTTTCCACTTCGCCCGGCCGATGACCGCCGAGGCGATCGGGACACGCCTCACCGAACCCGAAAGGGTCACCGAATAGGCACCCTTCACTGCTGCGGCGGCCGCCGCGAGCTGAGGGTGTTCACTGTAGGTGACCTCCTGGGGGTGCTGCCCGGGTGAGGGTGGCTTACCCCCGAGTGGCGGGGGCGCTGACCGACTGCTGCCGGATGGTTTGCGGTTGAGCAGGGTTGCAGCCTTGATGCGCGGACGCATCCACCCACATCCGTCGATCTCAAGGTCGCGGCGCGATCCGCAGCAGTCAGCCACAAGAGAGGTGGGCAGCAATCCATGGTTACCCGGCGTAAGCTCGTGAAAGCGGGCGTTGTCGCGGGCGGCGCGTCCCTCGTGCCCGCAGCGTATCTGCTGCGCGGTGGGCAGGGGCGGGCGCAAGCGGCGACGCGTCTGGATCCGACGACCATCGCGAAGTACGTCACCCCGCTGTTCGTCACCCCGGCGATGCCGCGTGTCTCGTCGTCGCCCGAGAAGGATGTGCTCGCGGTGGCCGCCCGGCAGATCTCACAGCAGATGCTGCCCAGCGGCATGCCGGCCACGACCGTGTTCGCGTTCGGCGCCGCGGACAACCCGGCGACGTTCCGCAGCCCGTCGTACACCATCGAGGCCACCGCCGACCGGACCACGCTGGTCACCTGGTCCAACGAGCTGGTGACCGCGGACGGGGACTACCTCCCGCCACTGGTCACTGTGGACCAGACGCTGCACTGGGCGAACCCGCCCGGCGGTACCGTCGCCCGCGACAGCGCGCCGGTGTTCACCACCACCCCGACCCCGTACACCGGGCCGGTACCGCTCGTGGTGCACCTGCACGGGCAGCACGCGTACGAGGAGAGCGACGGGTACCCGGAGGCGTGGTTCCTGCCGAAGGCGCGCAACATCCCGGACGGGTACGCGACCGTGGGCTCGTTCTACGACCGGTTCGCCGCGGAGTCCAAGGACCGGTGGGGTGTGCCGTGGTCGGCGGGCAACTCGGTGTACGGGTACCCGAACGACCAGCGGGCCACCACCCTGTGGTACCACGACCACTCGCTGGGCATGACCCGCACCGGCGTGTACTCCGGTCTCGCGGGCCTGTACCTGTTGCGGGGAGGCCCGAGCGACCTGCCGGCCGGGGCATTGCCGGGTCCGGCGCCGCAGCCGGGCGACCCGGACGGTACCAAGTACTTTGAGATCCCGCTGGTGCTGCAGGACCGGTCGTTCAACGCCGACGGCACGACGTTCTACCCGACGACCCGGGCCGACTCGACCGGGCCGTTCATCCCCGGCGGCGAACTGCCCCCGAACTGGCTGCCGGTGGCCCTGGGCGACACCATGACGGTCAACGGGAACACCTGGCCGTACCTGGAGGTGGAGCCGCGCCGGTACCGGTTCCGGGTGCTCAACGCGAGCAACATCCGGCCGATCACGCTGAAGGTGGTGGCCGATCCGCTGGCCGCACGGCCGGCGCCGGCCGCGTTGCCGATCTGGGCGATCGGTTCGGACGGCGGCTTCCTGCCCAAGGCGGTGTCGCTGACCCAGCTGCCGATTTTCAGCGCGGAGCGCTACGACATCATCATCGACTTCACCGGGCTGGCGCCGGGCAAGACGCTCTACCTGTCCAACGAGGGCGCACCCACCAGCCCGGCCACCACCGGGCAGGTCATGCAGTTCCGGGTGGTCGCGCAGACCGGACCGGACACCAGCACCCCACCGGACCAGCTCAGCCTGCCGGGGTACAAGGCGGTCGGCGCGGCGAGCAACACCCGCAAGCTGTCGCTGAGCATGAACACCGTGGCCGCGCAGAACAACATCCCGAAAGACTTCATGCTCGGTACCGTGAAGGCGGACGGCACCGCGCAGCAGATGGGGTGGCACGATCCGATCAGCGAGTTCCCGGCGGAGAACTCGACCGAGGTGTGGGAGTTCCACAACTTCGCGCCCGGCGGGCACGCGGTACACGTGCACCTGGTGGAGTTCCAGGTCATCGAGCGGCAACCGATCGCCGGTGGCGCGGTCACGCCGCCCGGGCCGCACGAGACCGGCGACAAGGACGTGGTGTTCGCGCCGCCCAGGCAGATCACCCGGGTCAAGGCGACCTACGACCGCAAGGGCCGCTACGTCTGGCACTGCCACTTCCTGGAACACGAAGACCACGACATGATGCGCCCCTTCGAGGTCCGCTGACGGAAGGTTTGGTGTAATGCCCAACAGTTCACGTTCCCGGCGATGGTGGGCCATCGGTGCCGCCGTCGCCGTGGGCGCCATCCCGCTCACGCTGCGGGTGCTGGACGCCCACGCCGATACAGTCGCACCACCGAATCCGGCCGCGGGTGACGCCTTCGACTTCGGCAACCCGCAGGTGGTCGCGACCGGGTTGGACGCGCCGTCGGCCATCGCCTTCCTGCCCGACGGCAGTGCCCTGGTCGCCGAGCGCAGTCGGGGTACGGTGCTGCGGATCCGCCCGGGTACCGCGGCGCAGCAGGTCACCACGATCGACGGCGTGCAGCCCGACGGCGACGGCGGCCTGCTCGGGCTCGCCGTGTCCCCGGGGTTCACCCAGGACGGGATGGTGTACGCCTACTACAGCACCGCGACGGACAACAGGATCGCCCGGTTCCGCCTGGACGCGCCACAGAACCAACAGGTCATCTTCAGCGGCCCGGACCGGTCGAATGTCCACAATGGAGGACCGATGACGTTCGGGCCCGACGGGATGCTCTACGTCGGCGTCGGTGACGCCTCGGTCCGGGCGAACGCGCAGGATCCGGCCAGCCTCAACGGCAAGATCCTGCGCATGACCACCGACGGTACCGCGCCCGCGGACAATCCCTTCCCGGGCTCCCTCGTCTACAGCCTCGGCCACCCGAACGTGCAGGGCCTGGCGTGGGACCAGCAGGGCCGCCTGTACGCCACCGAATCCGGCGCGGACGACCAGGATGACGTCAACCTGATCACGGCCGGTGCGGACTACGGCCGGACGGGCGGTGACGGTCAGGACAGCGGTCGGCCGTCCTCCGATCCGATCGTGTCGTGGCCGCCCGCCGACGCGTCGCCCGCCGGCGCCGCCTTCGCCAACGGGACACTGTTCGTCGCCGGGCTCGACGGTGACCGGCTGTGGACGGTACCCATCACCAACGCGGCCCGGTCCGGCAACGCCACGCCGGTGTTGCAGGGCCAGTTCGGCCGGCTCCGCTCGGTCCAGGTCGCCCCGGACGGCGCGCTGTGGTTGGCCACCAGCAACCGGGACGGCCAGGGGCAGCCGGGTGCGGACGACGACCGCATCATCCGGATTCCCTGCCGGATAGCCCCGAGCGGTAGCGCACCGGCCATCCCGACGCCAACGGCGACCAGGCCGCCTCTGCCGACCCCCACGCCCACGGCGACAACCACCCCGACGCCAGTCCCGTCGCTGTCCCCGCGACCCACACCAACCCCGACAACACCAACCCCAGCAACACCGACCACGCCAGTCACGCCAACGCCTACACCGCCGGTCTCGCTGATCCCGGTGCCGACGAACTTCCCCTGACCGCAACCCTCTCTCCACCCCCGCCCGCCCCGACACCATCCGGCGTCGGGGCGGGCCCTCAGGCGGCTGCGTTCTCCCAGACGAACCCGTCGGGGTCGGTGAAGGGTCCGCCGTCGGTGCCGATGGCGATGCGGTGCGAGCCGGTACCGTCCGGGGCGACGCCCGCGTCCTTGGCGAGGGCACGCCGGCCGTAGAGCGCCAGCTTGAGCGGCGACGACGGGGTGTTGAACTCGACGTACTTACCGCCGAAGCTCTTGCCGACGGCGAGGCCGCGGTCGGCGTAGAACCGCTTGGTCTGCTTGACGTCCTCGACCCCGAGCAGCAGCACGACATCGTCGATCTGCCGGGTGGCCGGACCGGTGTCCTTCTTCGCCGACGTGGCGACCTTCCAGATCGCCCCGTCCGGTGCCTGCACGACGCCGCCGTACCCCCAGAAGCTCTTCCTGGCCGGTTTGAGCACGGTGGCGCCGGCATCGACGGCGCTGCCGATGAGGCTGTCGACGGTGCCCGGCTGGGACACCACAACCGACAGCGTGAAGGCGCGGAAGCCGGTCGTCGGCTCCTGCGACGCGCGTACGCCGATGTGCGCGGCGAGGCCGAACGCGGCGTAGAACTTCCCGGCGGCGGCCGGGTCGGACGCTTCGATGGTGACGGATCTGATCGTGATGTTCATGGGAGTCACGCTAGTTCGGGCGCGGTGACCCGCGCTTCTCGAATCCTGACCGGTCTGGTCGCCGCGGTGGAACGGGGTGGAACGCCGGTGGGAGGTGGTGGCCGTCCGAGGTCGGCCACGCTCAACGTCTCTGGGGAGGACCGCATGAAGCTCCGAAGGTTGTTCGCCGCCGCTGGCGCGTTCACCTTGTTGGGTGTCCTGTTCGCCGAACCCGCCCACGCCGCCACGTTCATTCCCGCACACATCGAGGAGGTCGAGGCGAGCGTTTCGGGCGCCCAGCTGACGCACGCCTCGGTGACCGCGCGATGCCCGGCGGGGATGCGGGTGGTCTCGGCCGGCGCGGGCAACGCCGTTCTCGGCCAGCTGTCGACAACGGCCGACGGTACCGGCGCGGTCGCCGAGGGGTTCCTCGTCAACCCGCCGCTGTTCATCTTCGCCCAGGCCGACTGCGTGCCCGCGGCCGATCTCGCGGGAGTCACCACCGCGATCTCGCGCTTCATCGACAACACCGGTCCGGTGGGTGCCGCCGCGCTGTACAGCGCCACGGCCGCCTGCCCGACCGGCACATACGCCATCAGCGGTGGCGGCACCATCACCAACCCGGCCGGTACCCCGACCGCGGGCAGCACGGTCTCCTATGACGGACCCGCCACCGACTTCCCGGGGTGGACCTTTGTCGGCTGGGCGGAGAAAGGTGACGTGCTCGAGGTCCGGGCGCAGTGCGCGCCGCTGCCGTTCGCGACCAACGCGGTCATCACGCAATTCGCGATCCCGCCGGGCGGGACGGTGAGCGGGCGCGCCAACTGCCCCGCCGGGCACGTGCCGCTGTCCGGCGGCGCCCTCATCAGTGACGACGGCCCGAACTCGTCCCTCTCCTACTCCGAGGCGGTTCGCACCGTCGCACCGGAGGTGTCCGGCTGGTTCGCCCGGGCCTCGGTCGGTGTGCAGACCAGCGGCGCGGTGCTGTTCATCGTCGCGGAATGCCTCTGACGGCCCGGTAACGGCCGGCTCAGGGCGCACGACGGGTCAGCAACGGCGCTGGCTCGTCGTGCGTCTTTCCGGCCACACCGGCCTGCTGCCGCTTCATCAACGGGTACGCGAGAGCGCCGACGAGGATGGCGCCGCCGGTGAACAGCAGCGAGGAGTAGTGCAGGTACCAGGTGCCGGCGTGCGGGTCGGTGAGCGACGCCGGGTCGTACACCGCCGCCCGCGGCCAGCCCACATCGATCAGCAGGAACAGCCCGAAGACGACAGCGCTCAGGTTCACCGGCAGCCCCCACCGGCCGAGGGTGAAGTGTGTCGCCGTCGGGGTCGTGTGGTCCGGGGTACGGCGCAGCCGGTGCCACAGCAGCGGTACGGTCACCAACAGGTAGGCCAGGTACACGATGACCACGGACACGCTCGTCACGCTCGCGAACACGCCGGACTGCCCGAGGTTGAGCAGCAGCACGCCGATGGAGAGCGCGGCCACCACCAGACCGGGCCACAGCGGAGTACCGGTGCGGGTGGACACCCGGGACAGCTGGCGGAAGAACGGCAGCTGGCCGTCCCGCGCCATGCTGAACATCACCCGGGTCGCCGAGGCCGAGATGGCCAGCGCCGCCGAGAATATCGAGATACCGACGATGGCGAGGACGATCCGCCCGACGAGGTCGCCCAGTTGCGCGGTCACCACATACGCCACGCCCTGCGTGGACAGCTCCGCCGCGTCGATCTTCGGAGCCGCCATCATGGTGGCGAGCAGCAACAGTCCACCACCGACGCCGGAGACCAGCATGCACCGGGTGATCGCCTTGGGGGCGGTACGCCGCGGGTCGTTGGTCTCCTCGGACAGTTCGGCGGCGCTGTCGAAGCCGTACATCACGTAGGCGGCCATCAGCATCGAGGCGAGGAAGGGCCACAGATAGCTGCCGTGACCCTGCACCCCGTTCGTGTGGAACACCACCTGCGGTCCCCGCTTGCTGTGCGCGAACAGCAGGATCAGCACCAGGACGATGCCGGTGATCTCGCAGGTGACGCCGATCCGGGTGATGGCCGCCATCTTGGTGACGCCGAAGGAGGCGATCGCCGCGCAGACCGCGATGCAGATACACCCGAGAATGATGGCGTTGATCGCGCCGTCGTGTGACGTCGGCGAGGTGTCGTGGCCGTACAGCTGGAACCCGCTCCACACCTCCGGCAGCACCGCCTGCAGCGCGATCGCGATCGCCGCCACGCTGACGATGTACCCGATCATCATCAGCCAGCCGGCGAACCAGCCTAAGGGGTCGTTGGACACCCGTCGGGACCACTGGAAGATCGCCCCCGCGATCGGGTACCGGGCGGACAGCTCGGCGAACACCAGCGCGACGGCGAACTGGCCGATGAACACCAGCGGCCAGGTCCAGAAGAACGCCGGCCCACCGAAGCCGAAGCCCAACGCGAACAGCTGGAACACCGTGGTCAGGATGGAGACGAAGGAGAAGCCGGAGCAGAAGGACGCGAACGGGCCGAGCCGGCGGTGCAACTCCTGCCGGTACCCGAGGGTCGCGAGGTCGCCCGCGTCGGCCTGTTCGTGGTCGATGACCTGGCTCATGACCGGGCTCCTTCCTCGGCCGCCGCCGGGGTGTTGGTTCTGCGCTTCGGCAGGTGCCCGGAGCGCACCAGGCAGCCGAGGGTGTCGCAGATGACCCGCGTGGCGATCAGCGCGGTGATTTCGGCGTTGTCGTACGGCGGCGAGCACTCGACAACCTCGATGCCGGCCAGCGGCCGGGCGTCGGCGATGAGCTGGATGAGCTTCAGTACCTCGCGGGGCAGGAACCCGCCGGGCTCCGGCCAGCCGGTGCCCGGGACGAACGCGGCGTCCAGGCAGTCGACGTCGAACGAGAGCCAGACCGCCGACGCGCCGTCCCACGCCACCTCCAGCGCCCGTTCGGCGGCGGCTTCGATACCGAGATTGTCCACGACGTCGGTCACGGTCATGATGGTCGTACCGCGCTCGCGGCCCACCTTGACGCCCGGGCGCGGAGCCTGCCAGCCGCCGATCCCGATCTGCACGAGGTTCTTCGGCGGCACGTTGGGGATGTCGGTGGCGTGGAACCACGGGGTGGTGTGCATCCGCTCGTCGAGGTCGGTCTCCTGGGTGTCCACGTGCCGGTCGAAGTGGATGATCCCCAGGTTTCCCGGCAGGTTCTCGGCGACCCCGCGCGTGGTGGGGTAGCCCAGCGAGTGGTCTCCGCCGAGCACGACCGGGAACGCGCCGGAGGCGTACACGTGGCTGACCGCCTTGGATACTTGATCGAAGGTCTTCTCTATATTACCGGGGATGGTGAAGACGTCACCCAGATCCGCGATGGTGATGCTCTCGCGCAGGTCGACGCCGAGTTCGAAGCTGTACGGGCCGTACAGCGCCGAGATCTTCCGGATGCCCTGCGGGCCGAACCGGGTACCGGACCGGTACGTCGTTCCGCCGTCGAACGGCGCGCCCAGCACGGCCACGTCGTACTCGCCGCACCGGCGTACGTCCTCCAGGTACGGCGCCTTGAGGAAGGTGTTGATCCCGGCGAAGTGTGGCAGCTCGCCGCGGCTGAAGGTGGGGATAGTTCTATCCACAATGGACTCGGCACCCGGCAGGCCCAACTCCAGTCCCCGGGCGATCTCCCGCTGGTGCATCGTCGTCGGCAGCGCCGCCTCGGCCTCGACCGCGTGCCTGGCCTCGGGTCCGTACCTGTCGTGTGCGTGGAAAGCGCCCATGCGAACTCCTGGGGGACAGCGCCGACCGAGACAGCCAGCGACAGTGGCTATCTCCCGGGCTTTTGTCCCGCCGTGGAACGGCCGGTGGCATGCGCCCCGGCCGCCTCGTCTCTCGGACCAGACCCGCTGCTCCGGCCGGTCGGCCGGCGCAGCCGCGGAACCCTAGACGCGCCTCACGGTGTGTGAGTCGTCACCGAGTAGACGGCTCGGCTGTTACCGGAGACAGCGGCGCCCTGTTACAACTTCATTGCCGACATCTCTCCGCGACGTAGGCATCCCGGCAGGCCAACTCGCCCGGCGACGGCGCCAACATGTCGTTCGTCGGCCTGGCCTCGATCACTACCGGTACTTCCACTCGACCCGCGCCGATCTGCTCCGCCGGCGGATTCGGGGTACTGCCAGAACCTCCCAGACGTGCCCGGACGCACGTAGCGTCGGGGGCGTGGACAGCCGAGCCGAGATCCGCGACTTCCTGACCACCCGCCGCGCGAAGATCACTCCCGACCGGGCGGGCCTGCCGGCGTACGGCGGCCACCGCCGGGTGGCGGGGCTGCGCCGGGAAGAGGTGGCACTGCTGGCCGGGGTCAGCGTGGACTACTACACCCGGCTGGAGCGGGGCAACCTGTCCGGGGTCTCGGACAGCGTGCTGGAGGCGCTCGTCCGGGCACTGCAACTCGACGAGGCGGAACGGACACACCTGTTCGACCTGGCCCGGGCGGCGAACACCGCCACCGCGACCGCCCGGCTGCGGCGCCGTCCCGCCCCGCACCTGCGGCCCGGGGTGCGGCGGCTGCTGGACGCGATGACG
>DATEJJ010000347.1:0-13538 GCA_035278125.1 Rugosimonospora sp. | reverse complement strand
GCCGTTTATGTGCCGGGAGTGAAGCTTGTCTACCGGGCGATCATTCCTGCGAAGGCGACCGCGCCGGTCGCCACGAACCAGGCACTGACCAGTGTCAGACCTGCCAGCAAGGCCATGAGCACCGCGCTGTGCGGCACCCGCGGCCGCGGTGCGGCGGCCCGCCGTGCGGCCAGTCTCGCCTGTACCGCCGGCATGTCCCGACAGTGGCGCAGGGCCGGATTGCCGAGCCGGTGCCGCCCGGGTCCCGGACTGCGGGCACGACGCCAGCGCCCCCGCCTGGCGCTCCCCGGAGCCCTGCGGTCGCGCCGCGTGTCCCGGGTCACCAGGTGGGCACGGTCCCCCACCATGTGTGCCTCCTTTGATGTGCTGAACATGACGATATGTCCCAACTGGGGCAAATGGTCGGAGGCGCGCCGACGATCATCCAGGCAGAATGTGCGGGTGCTGATGGTGGGGCTGACCGGCGGTATCGGCGCCGGCAAAAGTGCGGTGTCGGCGCGCCTGGCCGAGCTGGGCGCCGTGGTGATCGACGCGGACCAGTTGGCCCGCGAGGTGGTGGCGCCGGGCACGGACGGGCTGGCCGAGGTGGTGGCGGCGTTCGGCGCGGAGGTGCTGGGGCCGGACGGTGCGCTGGACCGCCCGGAGCTGGGCCGCCGCGTGTTCGCGGACGACGCCGCGCGGCGCCGCCTGGAGTCGATCATCCATCCGCGGGTACGCGAGCGCAGCGCCGAGCTGATCACCGCGGCGCCGCCGGACGCGATCGTGGTCAACGACGTGCCGCTGCTCGTCGAGGCCGGGCTCGCGGCCGGCTTCAGCCTGGTGATCGTGGTGCTGGCCGGCGAGGAGACGAGGGTGCGGCGCCTGGTGGAGCTGCGCGGCATGACCGGGGCCGAGGCGCGGTCCCGGATCCAGGCGCAGGCCACCGACGACCAGCGCCGGGCCGTGGCCGACGTGGTGATCGACAATGAGGGTACGCTCGCCGAACTGCGCGACCGGGTGGACGAGGTCTGGCGGGACCGGGTACTGCCGGCGCTCAGCGCCGACCGGGAAGGTCAGGCGGCGGACCCGGAGTGATATCCAGGTACGCGTAGGCGCCGAGGCGGGTACGCAGCTCCAGCCGGCGCAGCACCCCCGACGCGTCCAGCCAGCACCGCACCGTGCGGCGCGACCAGCCGCCCTGCGTACCGGCCGCGCGCATCTCGAACACCAGCACCGGTACCCCGTCCAGCCGGTCCCGCCGCAGGAAGGTGGCCGCGCTGCGGTACGCGTCGGTACCGGTGATCGTCAGCGCCGCGTTGAGCAGCACGTCCAGGTCGGTACCGCCGGCGCGCGCCCGGTCCCGCCAGGAACTGCTGCGCCAGCCGTGCTGCGGCGGCTTGAGCGGCGGCTGTTGCAACTGGGTACCGCTGGCCCAGGTGCTCACCCCGTACCGGTCGGCGCGTACCAGCCCGTTCTGCTGGGCGTCGTCCGGGTTGCGCACCGCCAGGTAGATGGTGCCGGTACGCCAGTTGAGCCAGCCCTGCGCGCGCACCAGGCCGGCCGGGTTCACCGGGAGCGTGAGCGTGATCTGCCCGCCGGTCACCGCCATGCTCCGCGCCGGTACCCGCGCCAGCAGCTGCGCCTCGCTGGAGGTGACCGGCCGCGCCCGTACCGGGCCGCCGCCGAGCAGGTCGATCGCGGCGGGTCGGGTACGGTCCTCCCGGTGGAACTCCACCTCCACCGGCAGGCCGGTGGCGAGCAGCGCGTCCAGCCGCCGCAGCCGCCCGGCGCCGTCCAGCCAGTACCGCACCTGGTTGCCGGTGGCCCGCGGCGCGGTACCGGCGGCCGGCGGTACGGCCGGCCCGTCGATCACCGCCACCGGTACCCCGCCGATCTCGTCGCGCCGGACGAACCGGGCACCGGTACCGGCCAGCAGCGTCGCGTTGTCGGGTGTCTTGGCGGATACCGTGAACAGCAGCGCGAGCAGCGTGTCGAAGGCGGAGCCGGCCGGCCCGGAGGAGATCAGCTGCCGCACCCGCCAGCCGTCCGCGGGCGGTACCACCGGCGGCGGCGGGTACGGGTCGACCACCCGCGAGCCGGGACTGGGCACGGCCACCGCCATCCGGCCGGTACGCACCGCGACCAGTCCGGGTACCGCCTCGACCAGCCCGTCGGCCGGCCCGGGCACGGTGGAGATGCTGTTGATGTAGATCAGCGGCCGGCGCCAGTCCACCCAGCCGGCGAAGTGTACGTCGCCGGTGCCGGAGCGGATCACGCCGCGCAGCCCGGAAAACCAGTCCTGGTAGTTGTGCACCCGCATGCCGGCCAGCAGCGTGGCCTCGGCCTGGGTGACGGGCCGGCTGGCGGGTTGCGCCTGGGGTGCCGGCTGGCAGGAGACCAGCCCCGAGCCCAGCCCCACGGCGGCCGCGGCGGCGACGCACAGCAGTGCGGCGACCGCGGCCGTTCGGGGCCGGCGGAGCGACCCGGGAGAGGGGGGTCTCACGAGCGTTTGAACGGCCGCACCGGCCGGAGGTGACGGCTTCGACCGGCGAAGATTTGCCCGCCGACCAGCGGGAATGGCCTGGCCGAGTGCTGTCGCGGGGAGGGAATCGCAGGAGATGTGGATCCCGGTCAGGACGCTCGCGGCGGCCGGTCTGCGCGTCCTGCGCGACCGCGAGTGCGCTCGCCGGCGGGAAGCCGTGGCTGCTGACTCACGCCGGACGGTGACCGGCCGGTGTGGAGGTCCGGTCGTACTGCCGGTCGGCCGCCGCGAGCGGCCCACGCATCGACGGTATCGCGGTGAGTTCCGACACACAATCGCAATAGAGCAGCCGATCGTGCACATGCTGTGCTGTTCCGGACGGGGTCCCCGCGGCATCGCCGGCACGCAGGAATGTCGGACCCCGGGCGTAGGTTAGGTCCATGTCCCCGCGCCGGGGAGAGCGAGCCTGTGGAGGACGACATGCCGCTGGACATACCCCGCCTGGACGGCCGCTTCGAGGTGATCAGCGAGTACCAGCCGTCCGGTGACCAGCCCGCCGCGATCGAGGAGCTGGACCGGCGGGTGCGGCGCGGCGACCGGCATGTGGTGCTGCTCGGCGCGACCGGCACCGGCAAGAGCGCGACCACCGCGTGGCTGGTGGAGAAGCTGCAGCGGCCGGCCCTCGTGCTCGCGCCGAACAAGACGCTCGCCGCCCAGCTGGCCAAGGAGTTCCGCGAACTGTTGCCGCGCAACGCCGTGGAGTACTTCGTCAGCTACTACGACTACTACCAGCCCGAGGCGTACATCCCGCAGACCGACACGTACATCGAGAAGGACTCCTCGATCAACGAGGAGGTGGAGCGGCTGCGGCACTCGGCGACCATGTCGCTGCTCACCCGGCGCGACGTGATCGTGGTGGCCACGGTCAGCGCCATCTACGGCCTGGGTACCCCGCAGGAATACCTGGAGCAGTCGGTGCGGGTGAAGGTGGGCGAGGAGCTGGAGCGGGACCGGCTGCTGCGCCGGCTGGTGGACATCCAGTACACGCGCAACGATCTGGCCTTCCAGCGCGGCACGTTCCGGGTACGCGGGGACACGTTGGAGATCATCCCGGCGTACGAGGAGCTGGCGCTGCGGGTCGAGTACTTCGGCGACGAGGTGGAGAAGCTCTACTACCTGCACCCGCTGACCGGCGAGGTGGTACGCGAGGCCGACGAGTTCGTGATTTTTCCGGCCACCCACTACGCCGCCGGTCCGGAGCGGATGGAGCGGGCGATCCGGGGCATCGAGGCCGAGTTGGAGGAGCGGCTGGCCGAGTTCGAGGCGCAGGGCAAGCTGCTGGAGGCGCAGCGGCTGCGGATGCGGACGACCTACGACGTCGAGATGATGCGGCAGGTGGGCTTCTGCTCCGGCATCGAGAACTACTCGATGCACATCGACGGGCGGCAGCCGGGCGAGCCGCCGCACTGCCTGCTCGACTACTTCCCCGACGACTTCCTCACGGTGATCGACGAGTCGCACAACACGGTGCCGCAGATCGGCGGCATGTACGAGGGCGACGCGTCGCGCAAGCGGATGCTGGTGGACCACGGCTTCCGGCTGCCCTCGGCCCGGGACAACCGGCCGCTGCGCTTCGACGAGTTCCTGGAGCGGGTGGGGCAGCTGGTCTACCTCTCGGCCACGCCCGGTCCGTGGGAGCTGCGGCACAGCAACGGCGAGGTGGTCGAGCAGGTGATCCGGCCGACCGGGCTGGTCGACCCGCAGGTGGTGGTCAAGCCGACCAAGGGCCAGATCGACGACCTGATGCACGAGATCCGGGTACGGTCCGAGCGGGACGAGCGGGTACTGGTCACCACGCTGACCAAGAAGATGGCCGAGGATCTCACCGACTACCTCCTGGAGCACGGGATCCGGGTGCGGTACCTGCACTCCGAGGTGGACACGCTGCGCCGGGTGGAGTTGCTGCGCGAGCTGCGCAAGGGTGACTACGACGTGCTGGTCGGCATCAACCTGCTGCGCGAGGGGCTGGACCTGCCCGAGGTGAGCCTGGTGGCGATCCTCGACGCGGACAAGGAGGGCTTCCTGCGCAGCGGCACCTCGCTGGTGCAGACGATCGGCCGGGCGGCCCGGCACGTGTCCGGCGAAGTGCACATGTACGCGGACAAGATGACGCCGTCCATGGCGAACGCGATCGAGGAGACCAACCGTCGCCGGGCCAAGCAGATCGCCCACAACGAGGCGAACGGGGTCGATCCGCAGCCGCTGCGCAAGAAGATCCACGACCTGCTGGACGACATCTACCGGGACGCCGAGGAGAACGACGCCATGGTGGGCGGCGGCGGCCGGCAGATGTCGCGGGGCAAGGGGCCGGTGCCGGAGACGCGCAGCCGGGGCCGGGCCACGGTCACCTCGCGCGAGGGGATGGCGCGCGCCGACCTGGCGCAGCTGATCCAGGATCTGAACGAGCAGATGCTGGCCGCCGCGCGGGAGTTGCAGTTCGAGCTGGCCGCGCGGATCCGGGACGAGATCGCGGAGCTGAAGAAGGAGCTGCGCGCGATGGACGTGGCGGGAGTCCGGTAGCCTTCGCGGCGCAGCGTGCCCATGTGATCACGATGTGCTCAGTCGCTGGTGAACGGCTGTCTGATGTCAGTCACCATGCTGTTACGGGAACCGATTGGGGGTACAGGCGAAGGCACCTCGCATGGGACGATCTCAAGTCGAGCCATGGAGGTACGTCTTGGCCATCGATGCTCCTGAGATCATTGGTCATACCTGGTCGGTGCGCCAGCTGTTCACCGGGCGGCGCTTTCGCATCGACGAATATCAACGTGAATACTCGTGGTCCGCAAGGAACCTCGAAGATCTTGTCAACGACCTGACCACGCACTTCCGGCGGCAGTGGCAGCCCGAGCACGAGCGGCGCGACGTGCTGCGGTACGACCCGTACTTCCTCGGGACGGTGGTCACCAGCCGGCACGACGGGTACCACCACCTTGTCGACGGGCTGCAGCGGCTGACCAGCCTCACCCTGCTGATGATCTACCTGTACCGGGCGCAGGACGGGCGCCCCGACGTGACCAGCGTGCTGCCCCTGATCAGCTCGCGCCGCTTCGACGAGGAGGCGTTCAACCTCCAGGTCACCGACGGGGACCAGGTGCTCTGGTCGCTGCTGTACGCCGCACCCATCCCGCCCGACCTCAGCGACTTCGACGCGATGGTGCTGGAGCGGTACCAGGACCTGGGGAACGTCTTCCCGGACGACCTGCTGGACGAGCAGCTGCCGTACTTCGTGGACTGGCTGCTGCACCGGGTGGTGCTGGTCGAGGTGGAGACCGAACCACGGACGGCGCTGGAGGTCTTCGAGTCGGTCAACCACCGGGGCAACCGGCTCACCGGGCTCGACCTGCTCCGCGCGCACCTGGTCCGGGGGCTGCCCGGCACCGACCGGGCCCGGATCAGCGAGGTGTGGCACCGCCGCGTCGTCGAACTGGACGAGCTGGAGGTCAACGGGGCGGCCGAGTTCGTCCGGATCTGGCTGCGCTCCCGGTACGCGCAGGACGCGGCCGACGACGAGGCCATCGGTACCGCCGCGCACCGGTGGGCCAGCGGGCAGGGCCGTACCCTGCTCGGCCTGCACGAGCCACGCGGGCCGCGCGCCCTGGTGCTCGGCGAGTTCGACGCGCTGGCCGGGCGCCACATCGAGCTGCTGCGCGCCTCGCGTACCCTCACCGAGGGCCTGGAGCCGGTGTACTACAACGCGCAGAACAACGTCACCGCGCAGTACCCGCTGATCCTCGCGAGCCTGCGCTCCGACGACGGCGACGACGGCTTCCGCGCCAAGGCCCGGCTGGTGGCCGGGGCGCTGGACATCTTCGTGGCCCGCTGCATGATCACGGGCACCGACTTCCGCTACCCGTCCATCCAGGACCGCATGCTCTCGCTGGCCCGCGAGGTGCGCGGGATGGAGCCGGACAAGCTGGCGCCCCGGCTCGGCGAGGAGCTGCTGCTGGGCATGGACGACGCGCTGGAGGAGTTCGCGACGTTCGGCATCCACGGGCGTAACCGGGCGCACGTGCGGTACCTGCTCGCCCGGATGACCGCCTGGCTGGAGCAGCGGTACGGGCTGCCCCGGACCTTCGCGCGGTACGCGGAGCCGGGCCGGTACGAGGTGGACCACATCCTCGCCGACCGGCCCGAGCTGCGTCCGGAGCTGGCCCCGCGCCGCTTCCACGAGCTGCGCGACCGGCTCGGCGCGCTGGTGCTGCTGCCGACCGAACAGGCGGCCAAGCACGCGGGCATGAGCTACCTGCGCAAGCTGGAGCACTACAAGGCGGAGAACCTGCTCGCCCGGTCGCTGCACGCCTCCTGGTACGACGGCAACCCGGCGCTGACCCGGCTGCTGCAGGAGGACGGGCTGCCACTGGCCCCGGTGCGGATGGAGTTCGACGAGGCGTCCGTGCTCCAGCGGCAGGAGCTGTACCGGCGCCTGTTCGAGCTGGTGTGGGACCCGGCGGAGTACGGGATCGGGCCGGTGCCGGCGTCGGCGGCGGCGCGCCGCGGGCGCGGGTACTTCGACGTCACGCCGCTCATGCTGATCGAGGCGGGGCTGCTGCGCCCTGGCCCGCTCGCCGGCGAGCACCTGGGTCGCGAGTACCCGGCCGAGCTGACCGACCGGGGCCGCATCCGCACCGAGGGGGAGCAGGAGTACGCCTCGGTGTCCCGGGCCGCCACCGCGGTACTGCAGAAACGCTCCTGGAACGGGTGGGAGTTCTGGGCGTCGGTGCTCCCGGACGGGACCCGGGTGTCCCTTGCTGAGCTGCGGCGCAGGTACCTGGCCGGGGTCGAGGCGGCGGCGGAGGAGGCGCCCCGCTGAGGCGTACCGGCGTGTTGTACCCGGCCGGATTCGTCATTCGGCGGTTCGATCAGGCAGAATTGCCACCGCAAGGAGGGGAGTACTCCCTCGCGACGGCGTCGTCAGCACGGCTGGCGTATCCCGGCGGCGGTTGAGCCGGGGTAGGCTGCCCGGCGCCGTCGGTCGCCGGTCATGCCGGCGGCGGAGGAGACCTCCGGAGTCACACTGTGTCTTCCGGAGGTCGTTGCGGTGCATGTGTCGTTCGCGGTCTGGGTCGTCACCCTGGTGACGCTGGTACTGATGCTCACCGCCGACCTGTTGATCATCGGACGCCGCCCGCACGAGCCCCGGTTCCGGGAGTCCGCCCTCTGGGTCGTCCTGTACGTGGCACTGGCCGTCGCGTTCGGGTTCGGTGTGCTGCTGTGGTCCGGGCCGCGGTACGGCGGCGAGTTCTTCGCCGGCTGGCTCACCGAGTACAGCCTGTCCGTGGACAACCTGTTCGTCTTCGTCGTCATCATGGCCCGGTTCCGGGTACCTCGCGCACTGCAGCAGAAGGCGCTGCTCATCGGGATCGTGCTCGCGCTGGTGATGCGGGGCGCGTTCATCGCCGCGGGTGCCGCCGCGATCAGCCGGTTCGGCTGGGTCTTCTACTTCTTCGGCGCGTTCCTCGTATACACCGCGATCAACCTGGCCCGGCAGCGCGGCGCGGCCGAGACCGAGTTCACCGAGAACGGGCTGATCCGCCTGTCCCGCCGGGTGCTGCCGGTGACCCGCGAATACCACCGCGCCCGGCTGCTGCTCCGGCACGAGGGACGGGTGCGGGTCACCCCGCTGCTGATCGTCATGATCGCGCTCGGTACCACCGATCTGATCTTCGCTCTCGACTCGATCCCGGCGATCTTCGGCCTGA
Organism: Rugosimonospora sp.; assembly: GCA_035278125.1. Classification (GTDB taxonomy): domain Bacteria; phylum Actinomycetota; class Actinomycetes; order Mycobacteriales; family Micromonosporaceae; genus DATEJJ01. The sequence continues at coordinate 5,315 of DATEJJ010000347.1, read as the reverse complement.
CCCACGAGGCGTACCTGGTGTTCACCGCGAACGTGTTCGCGCTGATGGGCCTGCGCCAGCTGTACTTCCTGCTGGGCGGGCTGCTGGACCGGCTGCGGTACCTCTCGTTCGGCCTGGCCGCCGTGCTCGCCTTCATCGGCCTCAAGCTGATCCTCGAGGCCCTGCACACCAACGACCTGCCGTTCCTCAACGGCGGGGATCCGGTCGAGTGGGCGCCGCACATCCCCATCTGGATCTCGCTGCTGGTGATCGGCGCCACCCTCGGCGTCGCCACCGTGGCCAGCCTGATCGCCTCGGGTCGCGGGGAGCCGGTGAGCCCGGTAGGCCCGGCGGGGTGACGGTACCCTGCACGGCGTGAGCGAGATCGAGCTGTCCGGCGCGCCGAACTTCCGCGACCTGGGCGGGCTGGCGGCAGCCGGTGGTCGCCGGGTACGCCCCGGTGTGCTGTTCCGGGCGCCCGCCCTGGGCCGGCTGACCGACGAGGACGTCGCCCGGCTGGACCGGCTCGGGCTGGTCGAGGTCATCGACCTGCGCCACGCGGACGAGATCGCGCTGGCGCCGCCGGACCGGCTGCCACCGGGGCCGGTCGTCACGCACATCCCGGTGTTCGACGCCGACGACGAGGTGTTCCGGTTCGTCGCGGCGGTCATGCTGGGCCAGCAGGCGCCGGACAGCCCGCACCCGGCCGACCCGACGCAGCTGATGATCGGCGTGTACCGGTGGCTGGTCACCTCCGCCCCGGCGCGCAGCGGGTTCGCCCGGGCGGTACGCCGGATCGCCGCGGCCGGTGGGCGGCCGGTGCTGTTCCACTGCAGCGCGGGCAAGGACCGTACCGGCTGGCTGTCGGCGCTGCTGCTGAGCGCGCTGGGCGTACCCCGGGACCGGCTGACGGTCGACTACCTGCGTACCAACACGGACGCGGGTGAGGTGACCGAGAAGGTGGTGGCGGCGCTGGAGGCGAAGCGGGGACTGGTGCCGGACGCGGTCCGGCCGCTGCTCATCGCGGCGCCGGAGTACCTGGACGCGGCGTTCCACGCGGTGGACGACGGATACGGCTCGATCGACGGGTACCTGCGGGACGGGCTGGAACTGGACGACTCGATACTGGCGGAGCTGCGGGAGTCGCTGCTGGAGTAAGCGTCAGGTGCGTTCGCGGCGGCGGAAGGCGCGGTACCGCTCCGTCTGGTCCAGGATGACCTTGCGCAGGCGGATCGTGACCGCGGTGACCTCCACGCACTCGTCCTCGCGGCAGTACTCCAGCGCCTGCTCCAGCGACAGCTTGCGCGGCGGTACCAGCCGCTCCAGCTCCTCGCCCGTGGACGAGCGAATGTTCGTGAGCTTCTTCTCCTTGGTGATGTTGACGTCCATGTCGTCGGCGCGGGAGTTCTCGCCAACGATCATCCCCTCGTAGACCTCGGTGCCGGGCTCCACGAACAGCGAACCGCGCTCCTGCAGGTTGAACATGGCGAAGCTGGTGGCCACCCCGGACCGGTCCGCGACCAGCGAGCCGGTGGGGCGGGTACGCAGCTCGCCGAACCAGGGCTCGTAGGACTCGAAGACGTGGTGCAGGATGCCGGTACCCCGGGTCTCGGTGAGGAACTCGGTGCGGAAGCCGATCAACCCGCGGGCGGGTACCAGCCACTCCATCCGGATCCAGCCGGTGCCGTGGTTGACGAGCTGCTCCATCCGACCCTTGCGCGAGGCCAGCAACTGGGTTATCGCGCCCAGCCACTCCTCCGGCGCGTCGATGGTCAACCGCTCGACCGGTTCGCAGGTGCGGCCGTTGACCTCGCGGGTCACCACCTGCGGCTTGCCCACGGTCAGCTCGTACCCCTCGCGGCGCATCTGCTCGACCAGGATGGCCAGCGCCAGTTCGCCGCGGCCCTGCACCTCCCACGCGTCCGGCCGGTCCGTGGGCAGCACCCGCAGCGACACGTTGCCCACCAGTTCGCGGTCCAACCGGTCCTTGACCAGGCGCGCGGTGACCTTCCCGGCCTTCACCCGGCCGACCAGCGGCGAGGTGTTGGTACCGATGGTCATCGAGATGGCCGGTTCGTCCACCCGGATCAGCGGCAGCGGTACCGGATTCTCAGCGTCCGCCAAGGTCTCACCGATCATGATGTCGGGGATGCCCGCCACCGCGATGATGTCACCGGGTCCGGCCTGCTCGGCCGGGCGCCGCTCCAGGCCGTCGGTCATCAGCAGCTCCGAGATGCGTACCCGCTCGGTGCTGCCGTCGCCGCGGCACCAGGCCACGGTCTGGCCCTTGCGGATGGTGCCCTGGCGCACCCGGCACAGCGCCAGCCGGCCCAGGAACGGCGAGGCGTCCAGGTTGGTCACGTGCGCCTGCAGCGGCGCATCCTCCACATAGGACGGTGCAGGGATGGTGTCCAGCAGGGTCTGGAACAGCGGGCGCAGGTCGGGCGAGTCCGGCTGCGCGCCGTTGTCCGGCTGGTGCCGCGAGGCGCGGCCGTCCCGGGCGCACGCGTACACGATCGGGAAGTCCAGCAGGTTCGCGTCGTCGGTGCTGTCGGACAGGTCGAGGAACAGCTCGTACGTCTCGTCCAGCACCTCCTTGATCCGGGCGTCCGGGCGGTCCACCTTGTTGATCACGAGCACGATCGGCAGCCGGGCGCGCAGCGCCTTACGCAGGACGAACCGGGTCTGCGGCAGTGGCCCCTCGCTCGCGTCGACGAGCAGCAGTACCCCGTCCACCATGGTCAGCCCGCGCTCCACCTCGCCGCCGAAGTCCGCGTGGCCCGGTGTGTCGATGATGTTGATGGTGACCGGGTCGCCGTCGGGCGGGATGTACCGGACCGCGGTGTTCTTGGCCAGGATCGTGATGCCCTTTTCCCGCTCCAGGTCCATGGAGTCCATGACCCGGTCGGCGAGCGCCTCCACCCGCGTCTCGGACATGCCGCGAAACGCGCCCGCCTGCCGGAGCATGGCATCCACCAGCGTGGTCTTGCCGTGGTCGACGTGAGCGATGATCGCGACGTTGCGGAGGTCGTGCCGGACTGACATGACGTCCATCTTCCCGGTCCGGCGGGGAACACCGGACGGCGGGCCGGAGAATACGTGAGAGTCAATGGGTATCGGGCTGCGATGATTGTTACCGGCGCCGGAATGGGGGAGACGTGGGGCAGATCGCGGACGTGCTGGGTCACCTGCCGACGGCCGTGATCTACTTCATCGGCGCGGTGCTGGCCGGCGGCGAAACCGCCACCCTGCTCGGGCTGGTGCTGCCGGGCGAGTTGACGCTGGTCGTGGTCGGTTTTCTCTGCTACGGCGGCCGCCTGCAGCTGGCCATCGCGTTACCGATCATGGTCACCGCCGGTCTGGTCGGGGACAATCTGGGGTACCTCGCGGGGCGGCGCGCCGGGCCGCGGCTGCGCACCGGTGGCCTGGGCCGGTGGGTGGGCGAGCGGCGGTGGGTGCGGGCCGAGCGGATGTTCGACCGGTACGGCGGGCGCGCCGTGTTCCTCGCCCGCTTCCTCGGCTTCGCCCGTACCCTGGTGCCCCGGCTCGCCGGTACCACGAACCTCGCGTACCGGCGGTTCCTGCCGTGGAACGCGGTCGGGGTGGTGGGCTGCGTCATCGCGACCGTGCTCGTCGGGTACCTGGCCGGGGACTCGTACGCGCAGGTGGCGGACGTGTTCGGGCAGGCGACCGGCGCGCTGCTGCTGCTCCTGCTGGTCATCGTCGCGATCGTGCTGGTCGGCCGGTACCTGGGCCGGCACCCGCAACCGGTCGCCGCGGTGGCGGGCCGGCTGCTCGGCTGGCCACCGCTGACCCGGCTGGCGCGCCGGTACCAGCGCGGGTTCGCGTACCTGAGCCGCCGGCTGGGCGTGGGCGGCGCGGTCGCGGTCAACGTGCTCGGTGGCATGCTCGCCCTGCTCGCCGTCGGGTACGGGCTGAGCTGGGCGGTGGAGCACCTGGTCCGGCACAGCGGGCTGCCGCTGATCGACCCGACGATCGTGCGCTGGATGGCGGCGCGCCACAGCCCGCGGGCGGTGGACCTGGCCACCGACACCTGCTCGCTGCTGCGCGCCAAGTCCCTGGTGATCCTGGTCGGCCTGGTGGCGGTCGCGCTGAACTGGCGGTCCCGGTCCTGGCGCGAGGACCTGGTCGGCGTGCTGGGCACGGTCGGGGCGTTCGTACCGTTGATGATTCTCGGCATCGTCACCGACTGGGTGGGGCGGCCGGCCGCGGAGCCGGTGGCCTCGGTCTTCCCCAACCAGACGGCGATCGTCACCGCGAGCCTGGGCATGCTCGCCTGGCTGATCTCCCGGCGGGCCGGCTGGCGGCTCGGGGTCGCGGCCTGGCTCAGCGCGGTGGCCGGCGCGCTGCTGGTCGGCCTGGCCCGGGTGTACCTGGGCTGGAGCTGGCCCAGCGAGTCCGTGGCCTCGGTGCTGCTGGGCTGGCTGTGGGTGCTGGTCTTCGTGATCGCCTGGCGGACCCGCGACCGGATCGGCGCACCGGACACCCGACCGGATGACAGCATGCCCGCGGCCGATACAGACGCCCACCGGGCCGGCGTATGAACAGCGTATGCGCGACTTTGATCCAGTCCGGCTGGGTGGCCACGAGACCGGCGCCTGGGTGAACTACTACCGCCGGCGCTGGCTGGCTGTGCTCGGCGACGCCGTGGGCATGGTGCGGACCGGTTTCGGCATGTCCTGGCCGAATACCCTGCTCGGCGCCTGGTACGTGCTGCGCGGCAACCAGCTGTGGGCGCCGGTACCCGACAACGATCCGGACGGTGCACGGCAGGCGATGCGAAAGTTCTACGCACTGGTGGTACGCGCCACCGGTGAGTCCTTCGACGTGGACGAGGCGGCGCGGCTGGAGGTGGAGTGGTGGCGGGTACACCGCGACCGGCAGCACGGCCCGTCCACCCTCGACAACCTGACCGACGCCGTGGCCGCGCTGTACGCGCACGTCTATCGGGTACCGGCGGGTTCGGTACGCGAGGCGGCCCGGCACCGGGCGGTCGCGATGGACATCTCCGACCGCTGGGTGGCGGCCGGCCGGGACCCGGCCAGCCCGGACATCGCCGCCGAACGCGCCGAGCTGATCGAGGGGTACCGGCTGCTGCGCGCCGCCGTCCTGGGCGCCGGAGGGGCAGCGCCGGGTCCGGCCGGCGGGTAGGGTCGGTCCCCAGCTGAGGCGGGGGAGGCTTTGGTGGCGGTACTGTCCGGCCGGCGCGGATTGACGATCGTCCTGGTCATGATGGTCCTCGTGTGCGGCGCGGTGGGCACGGTCGCGGTGATGGCGATGCGCCAGGTCGCGAACACGGCAGCCGCGACGTCGTC
>DATEJJ010000346.1:0-4157 GCA_035278125.1 Rugosimonospora sp. | reverse complement strand
GACCTCGGGGCCGCCGGGCGCGGCTGCCGCCGCCAGGCCGTGGCGGAGACCGTCGAGGTACGGGGTGAGCTCCATGACATCATGATGACGTCAAAAGTGACGTCGGTCAAGCGTCATAGTGCCGCCATGCCCGCCGGCCTCGGGACTGTCGGGGGCGGCGGTTACCCTCCTGGAAAGCCCGAGAGGAGTCACGCTGTGCCGGAGATCGTCGCGCCCGAGGTGAAGGTCATCGCGTGGACCCACTTCGACCCGCCCGAGGGTGTGCCGTGGTCCACCGACGCGGAGGGTGGCCAGGCCCTCGCCGAGTTCGCCGGCCGCGCCTGCTACCAGTCGTGGAGCAAGCCCAACCCGGCCACCGCGACCAACGCCGGCTACCTGGCGCACATCCTCGAGGTGGGCCACCTCTCCGTGCTCGAACACGGGTCGGTGACGTTCTACCTCACCGGCATCTCCCGCTCGCTGACGCACGAGCTGATCCGGCACCGGCACTTCTCGTACTCGCAGCTGTCCCAGCGGTACGTGCCGGAGCGCGACGCCGCCATGGTGGAGCCGGAGGTGATCGCGGAGGACCCGGAGCTGCACGCCAAGTTCGTCGCGGCGACCGACGCCAGCGTGCGCGCGTACACCGAGTTGCTGGAGGGGCTGGAGAAGCGGTTCGCCGACGTGGCCAGCGGTACGGCCCGGCGCAAGCAGGCCCGGCAGGCGGCGCGCGCGGTGCTGCCCAACGCGACCGAGACGCGCATCGTGGTCACCGGCAACTACCGGGCGTGGCGGCACTTCATCGCGATGCGCGCCACCGAGCAGGCCGACGTGGAGATCCGCCTGCTCGCCGTGGCCTGCCTCAGGGAGCTGCGGCGGGTGGCGCCCAACGTGTTCGCCGACTTCACCCTCACCGCGCTGGGCGACGGCACCGAGGTGGCGTCCAGCCCCTACGCATTCCAGGAGTGAGCCATGGACGCAGCGTGCTCGCGGTCAGATAGGTTTATCGCATGACTAGCACCGGTTTCCGGCCGGCCGCCGACCCGGCCCGGCCGTTCGGCCGGCTTCTCACGGCCATGGTCACGCCGTTCACGGCGGACGGCGCCCTCGACGTCGCCGGCGCCGCCGCGCTGGCCGGCTACCTCGTCGACGAGCAGGGCAACGACGGGCTCGTCGTCAGCGGCACCACCGGCGAGTCCCCGACCACCAGCGACGCGGAGAAGGACCTTCTGCTGCGCGCGGTGGTGGACGCGGTGGGTGACCGGGCGCACGTGATCGCCGGCGTCGGCACCAACGACACCCACCACACCGTGGAGCTGGCCCGCGCCGCGGAGAAGGCCGGCGCCACCGGTCTGCTCGCGGTGACCCCGTACTACAACAAGCCGCCGCAGTCCGGCCTGGTCGCGCACTTCCGCGCGGTGGCCGACGCGACCGGCCTCCCGGTGATGCTCTACGACATCCCGGGGCGCACCGGCACGCCCATCGAGACCGAGACGCTGTGCCGGCTGGCCGAGCACGAGCGGATCATCGCGGTCAAGGACGCCAAGGGCGACATCGCCGGCACCTCCTGGGTCACCCGCCGCACCAGCCTGACCGTCTACTCCGGCGACGACCGCAACACCCTGCCGCTGCTGTCCATCGGGGCGGTCGGCGTGGTCGGCGTGGTTACCCACCTGTTCGGCCGGCAGGCCAAGGCCATGATCGAGGCGTACGAGCGCGGCGACGTGGCCGAGGCGCTGCGGCTGCACCACGAGCAGCTGCCCATCTTCTACGGCTTCTTCCGGACCCAGGGCGTGATCATGGTGAAGGCCGCGCTGCGCCTGCGTGGCCTGCCCGGCGGGCCGACCCGCGGGCCGCTGGTGGACGCGACCGAGGCGGAGATCGCGCAGCTGCGCGCGGACTGTGCCGGGGCGGGGCTCGACCTGTGAGTCCGGAACTCGACAACCCGCCACCCCCGCTACCCGCGGGAGCGCTGCGGGTGATGCCGCTGGGCGGCCTCGGCGCGATCGGCCGCAACATGACCGTCTTCGAGTACGACCGCAAGCTGCTGGTCGTCGACTGCGGTGTGCTCTTCCCCGACGTGGACCAGCCCGGGGTCGACCTGATCCTGCCCGACTTCACGCCGATCCGGGACCGGCTCGGCGACGTGCTCGCCATCGTGCTCACGCACGGCCACGAGGACCACATCGGCGCGGTACCGTACCTGCTCGCGCACAAGCCGGACATCCCGCTGGTCGGCTCGCAGTTCACCCTCGCGCTGGTGGAGGCGAAGCTGGCCGAGCGCCGGATCGAGCCGCTCACCCTGACCGTCCACGAGGGACAGCGGGAGCGGCTGGGGCCGTTCGAGTGCGAGTTCCTCGCGGTCAACCACTCGATCCCGGACGCGCTGGCGGTGGCACTGCGCACGCCGGCCGGTACGGTCCTGCACACGGGTGACTTCAAGATGGACCAGCTGCCGTTGGACGGGCGGCTGACCGACCTGCCCGGCTTCGCGCGCCTCGGCGGCGAGGGCGTGGATCTGTTGCTGTCCGACTCGACCAACGCGGAGGTGCCCGGGTTCGTGGCGCCCGAGCGGGAGATCGGGCCGGTCCTGGACTCGATCTTCCGGTCCGCCCGTGGGCGGGTCATCGTCGCCTCGTTCGCCTCGCACGTGCACCGGGTACAGCAGGTGCTGGACGCGGCGCACGCGCACGACCGGAAGGTGGCCTTCATCGGCCGGTCCATGGTGCGCAACATGGGCATCGCGCGCGACCTGGGCCTGCTGCACATCCCCGGCGGCCTGGTGGTGGGGCTGGACGAGGCGACCTCGCTGGCGCCCGAGCGGATCGTGCTGATGTCCACCGGCTCCCAGGGCGAGCCGATGAGCGCGCTGGGCCGGATGGCGACCGGCGACCACCGGCACATCACCATCGCGCCCGGGGACACCGTGGTGCTCGCCTCCTCGCTGGTACCCGGCAACGAGACCGCGGTGTACCGGGTGATCAACCAGCTGTCCCGGGCGGGCGCCCTCGTGGTGCACAAGGACGTGGCGAAGGTACACGTGTCCGGGCACTCGCCCGCCGGTGAGCTGCTGTACCTGCTCAACCTGGTGAAGCCGAGCAACTTCGTGCCGGTACACGGTGAGTGGCGGCACCTGCGCGCACACGCCCGGCTGGCGGTGGAGTCGGGGGTGGCACCGGACCGCGTGGTGCTCTGCGAGGACGGCGACGTCGTCGACCTGGTCGACGGGCGGGCGCGGCTGGTCGGGCACACCGCCTCCCGGTACGTGTACGTGGACGGGCTGGCCGTGGGCGACGTGAGCGAGTCGCTGCTCACCGAGCGGCGGATCCTCGGCGACGGCGGTTTCATCGCGGCCACCGTCGTGGTGGACTCGGTCACCGGGAAGGTGGTCGGCGGGCCGGCCGTGTCCGGCAAGGGCTTCTCCGAGGACCCGGCCGCCTTCGACGCGGTGATACCCCTGATCACCGAGGCGCTCGACCGGGCGGCGGTGGAGGGGATCTCCGACCCGCACCAGCTGCAGCAGATCGTCCGGCGTACCGTCGGCCGCTGGGTCAACGACGCGTACCGGCGGCGGCCGATGATCGTACCCAACGTGGTGGAGGTCTGACCCGGCCGTCGCGGCGCGCCTGGCGAAAACGAGGAAAGCCCACCGTTACGGTGTGAGGATGGCGGGCCGCACCCCCTCGGCGGGTAGCAGGAGCGCGTCGCGCCGCGGAGCCGGCTCGCGCGGCCGGCGCAACGCGCCCCCGGTCGGCCCGCTGGACGTGATCCCGCGCCTGTTCGTGCTGCTCTGGATGGGGCTGGCGCACGGCGTGGGCTGGCTGGTCCGCGCGGTGGGCCGCAAGGCGGCGGGCGCCAAGGAGCTGGACCCGGAGCACCGCCGTGACGGCGCCGGCCTGCTGCTGCTGGCCGCTGCCCTGCTCATGGCGGTGGCCGTGTGGTTCCAGGGCGCGGGCCCGGTCGGCGTGCGGCTGTCCGCGGTGACCCGGTTCTTCTTCGGCGCGATCTCCATGGTGCTGCCGATCCTGCTGGCGTTCGGCGCGATCCGGCTGATGCGCGACAAGGAGGAGGAGCCGCACCGGGGGCGCGGGCTGGTCGGCTGGGGCAGCCTGTTCATCGGCGTGGCGGGGCTGCTGCACCTGGGCGCCGGGCGGCCGACCCTGCCCAGCCGCACCGAC
>DATEJJ010000345.1:0-12264 GCA_035278125.1 Rugosimonospora sp. | reverse complement strand
AACTCGGCTACCCCGACCCGGCCACCATGCTCTGGCCCCTGATCGCCCTGCTCGGCTGCCTGACACCGATCGTGCTGTGGCGCCACGACGTGCGCCGCACCCGCCGCCGGCTGGAGTTGCCGCAGGCGCGTACGCCCGAGTACGCCGGCGACATCACCCGGGAACTACCCGCAGACGTCCTGGCCCAACACCTCGGCACCAACCTACCCAAACCGCCGCGGGTCAACGGGTACCCGCCCGCCGGCCGAGCGGCCACGACACCCCCGCCGCGTCGACACCCGGTGCCACGCCCGCCGACCTCATCCGCATCGCCCACACTGCCGCCCGGAGTGGCACCGGTGCGGGGCAGGGCCCAGCGAACCGCCCCTGGATGGGACCATCCCCGGCCATGAGGAAGGTCGGTGCCCGGGTCTGGGTCCCCGTCATCGGGTTGCGCGGTCTATGGATCCTGGGCGCTGTTCTCGCGCGGTGCCGGGTTCGGCGCCCGGATCGCTGGCCCCGGCCTGGCAGGCCACCCACGTCACCGTCACCGAGATACTCGCCGCCCAACCCGCGGCTCCTTCTCGCCGACCCAGAGGAGCACTGTGCGTCTGCGTAGCACCATTCCCATCGCCGTCCTGGCCGCCGTCTCGATCACCGGCGGTACCGTGTTGATCACCACCGTCCTGTCGAACCCGACCGCAACCGACGCCGCTCAGGCGGTTGCGGGATCCGGCCCGCCGGTCGCGATCGCCCAGCCCAACGGCACCATCGGTACCCGGCCCCGGTCGTACGCCAGCGGCGCCCACCTGGTCGCGTACAACCGCGCCGCGGGCACGGCGATGCTGGCCGCCGCCCATGGCACGGCCAGCACCCTCAAGCCCGGCGACGTGGTCGCGAGCGCGCCGACGCCGGCCGCGCCCGACGGTGCGTTGTTCACCGTCGGCTCGGTCCGGCCCACCCAGCGCGGTGTCGAGGTGCGCACCCGGCCCGCGACCCTACGCGACGCGCTCGGCGCCACCCAGGTCACCCGCACCGCCCGGGCCCGCGACCTCAACGTCACCATCAAGCGCCTCGCGCCCGGAGTCCAACCCGCACCCGGTGCCACGCCGTCCGGCGCCGACCCATCCCGGTCCTCGCCGTCGACATCGCCGCCATCCGCTCCGGCGGCCGCGCCACCGTCGGACTCCGGCACGGCATCCGCGTCCACCACCCCATCCAGCGATCCCGCTGGCCGGATCCGGCTGGCCGTGGCGCTGCCACTGGACGGGGTATCCGGCATCTCCGGTACCGGCTCCGGCGGCCCGACGGTGACCGGCTGGGTGTCACTCACGCCCCGGCTGGTGTTCGCGTTCGGCCGCAAGACCACAGCCGGGGACCCCTACCAGGCCGAGATCGGGGTGGGCGGCGACTACGGATACGGCTGGCAGGTGCACGTCAAGCTGGCGGGCACCGCGGATACCGGCGAGCAGGCACTACGCATCCCGCTGGCCGAGGTGCACCTGAGCACCACGTTCTGGGTGGGGCCCATCCCCGTTGTCATCAGCGCCGACCTGACATACTTCTACCGCCTCACCGCAACCGGCGACCTCAGCCTCGACACCGAACAGTCCACCACCGGCACCTTCGCCTTCGGCGTGGGGTACCAGCCGGCCGGCGGGTGGGGGCCGCTGAACCAGCAAAACGCCACGACCATCACCCAGGCGCTGCCCACCCTCGCCGGGCGCGGCGACGCCCGCGCGACCATCGGCGCCGACCTGTCCGTGCGGCTCTACGGCGCGGTCGGCGTCACCGGACGGCTCGCGCCCTACCTACGCGCCACCATCGACGCGACAGCCAACCCACTGCTCTGGGCGCTATACCTCGGGGTGGACCTGACCGGCACAGTCGGCGTGGACCTCAACATCTTCGGCATCACCCTGGTCTCGGCGAAGTTCCCGCTGCCGCTGGTACACGGCGAGTGGCCGGTCGCGGCCAGCACCCCCACACCCAGCACCCCGACCACACCCACCACCACGCAACCCCAGCCCGGACCCGAGGCATCCACCACCACCACACCGGACAGCGGCGCGGCAACCCCCGCCGGGTAACATCCAGCATGCGGGACAGATGAAGATGGGAACGCCGCGGGCGTCGCCGCGCCCCGTCTCCTGACGATCATCGCGGCGTGTCGGGGATCGTCGGCCTGGCTGCCGGATGCAGCCAGGCCGGTAAGCCCTGCCGCCTGCCACGTGCGTGGGTTCTGCCGCGAATTTCGTGGTGGGGTGATTGCGCGTGAGGTTCTGGTCGGGTCAGGCCGCCACGAGTACGAGGGCGCCGGGCGGGCACGGGGTCTGGTCCTGGTGGCCCTACCTGCCAGGCCGTTTATCGCGGTTACCCTGGGACGGTTTCCGGCCGCCTCATCGGTCAAGGTCTAGACCACTACGACATAGACCCGCACCGCCTCGTGCTGCAGCTCACCGGCCGCACCGGCCCGGCCGGCACTCCGCACATCGAGGCCCTGCGTGGGCTCGGCGTCCGCATCGCGATCGACGGATTCACCACCGATGCCACGACGATGAGCCAGCTTCGTCACCTCCCGGCTGACATCGTCAAGCTCGATCAGTCCTTTATAGACGAGGACCCGACACTCGCGTCATTGGCGACGCGATGGCACGGATCGGCCGGGCACTCGGGATCGGTGTCGTCGCCGTCGGCGTCGAGTGCGACCGGCAGCGCCAGATCGCCAAGCAGATGGCGTGTACCCACGCCCAGGGCTACCACTTCGGCCATCCCGGCGACGCCGTGGAAACCACCCGCCTGATCCACCGACTCGTCGCTTCCGGACCGGCTGAGCCCGCGCTCGCCCACACGGTGGTCAGGCGTCCTTCCGGCCTCGGGTGGGCGTAGGTGACGGCGTGGCAAGTCAACCAACGCCCGTGCCGTTCGGCCTGAACCGTTCGGCTCCGTATTCACAAGAGCTGAGCCCCAGTTGCGGATGCAGCTAGACGGGTTGATTCGTGCGCCCAACAGAGCAGGAGGTGAAGCCGCGAGTGGCTGATCCTGTTGTTCGTCAACACGTCGTCGCCCGCCGGTGAAAGTCCGGTCCGGGTAGCTGCCAGGAGGCCCGGCAGAAGGCAGGTGGCTCGGTCTGGAAACGGGTCGGGTCGAAGCCCAGCGTCAAGAGCCCCGTTGGGGGAGCGACGGTGCGCTCCGTAGCGTGAAGCGAAGCCTGCGGCGTCGGCGCGGACGTCCGTCTTGGCCGCGCCTTCCTCGCCGTAGAAGGCGAACCGAAGTCCCATCGCTAGGCGTGAGAATCGAGATCGCGCCGCGCTTGTGTCCTCTATCTTCAGGTTAGACGCAGTTTGAGGTCTTGCTTCCCGTTGTCGCCTCCGTGAGTGATCAATGCCGGTGTGCTGATTCCTCTTGGGTTCCGACCAGGCGGAGCCGGGTGTCGCGGGTTGCGGAGATCCATTCCGCAATGGAGCGAGGGTCAGACACGTGGGCGCCACGAGTTCGAAACGGGATGTTGACACTTGCGCCGGGAAGGTGCACTCTCATGTCCAACCAGGTGCCAAAACGATTGGGCAAGGGGATGGGTAAGAGGGTCGGGATCAAGGACGTGGCGGCGGCGGCCGGTGTGTCGGTGACGACCGTGTCGCACATCCTCAACGCGGTGGAGGGCAAACGGGTCAACCCGGATACCCGCCAGCGGGTGTTGGAGACTGCGACGCGGTTGGGGTATGCCCCCAACGACCTGGCTCGGGGGCTGCGGCTACGCCGTTCCAACACGATCGGGTTTGTCAGCGACGAGATCGCTACGACGCCGTTTGCCGGGCGGATTATTTTGGGCGCCCAGGAGGCGGCGGCGCAGCGGGGTCTGCTGCTGCTGATGTTGAACACCGGTGGCGACGTGGAGTTGGAGCGCAAGGAGATCGAGTTGCTCCTGCAGCGGCAGGTGGACGGGGTGCTGTACGCGGCGATGTCGCACCGGGTGGTGCCGGTGCCGGAGGGGCTTCGCGCGGTGCCGACGGTGCTGCTGGACGCCCGCTCGACGGATGTGAGCGTGCCGTCGGTGGTGCCCGACGAGGTTCGTGGCGGCTACACCGCGATCCGGGCCCTGCTGGACCGCGGGCATCGCCGGATCGGGTTTGTCAACAACGTGGAGGACATCCCGGCCACCCATGGGCGGCTGGGGGGTTACCGTCAGGCGTTGGCCGACGCAGGTCTGGTCGCCGACCCCGGCATGGTCGTGGCGGACATGTGCGACACCGCGGGTGGCTACCGCGCCGCGCGGCGGATCCTGCAGCGCTCGCCGAGACCGACGGGGGTGTTCTGTTTCAACGACCGGATGGCGATGGGCGCCTACCGGGCGGCGGCCGAGTTGGGTCTGGCGATACCGGCGGATCTGTCGGTGGTCGGGTTCGACAACCAGGAGTTGATTTGTGATGGCGTGTTCCCCGGGTTGACCACGGTGGCCCTGCCGCACTACGAGATGGGGGCGCGGGCGGTGGAGTTGCTGCTCGCGCTGACCGAAACCCCGGGCCGGTCCGGCCCGGTCGCGCACGAATTGTTGCCCTGCCCCCTGGTGGTGCGGGCATCGGTCGCTTCGCCGCCCCGACTCTGACCTCGGGGCGGCGAGGCACTCCCACACAGGCGACCGTCAGCACCGGTCGTCATCCTGCGATACCTGAGATACGAGAAGGGTACCCCCAATGACGTCACCGATCTCCCCGGCCGGGTGGAGCCGGCGCCGGCTGCTGCAGGCCGGGGCCACCTCGGCCCTGTTGGCCGGGGTAGGCGCCAGCGCCGCGGCCTGCTCCAAGTCGACGTCGGCCACGACGGGCGGCAGCACGACGCTGAATGTCGCGTTCTTCGGCGACCAGTCGGCCGCGGACAAGGCGAGCCAGGCCGCGGCGTCGTTCAAGGCGGCCCACCCCGGCGTCAACGTGAAGTTCACCGGGACGAACGGCACTGACTGGAACGACTTCTTCGCCAAGCTGCTGACCCAGATCGCCGCCGGCAACGCCCCGGACATGGCCGCGGTCGCGACCGAGGGCCTGCAACTGTTCGCGGCGAAGAACCTGGCGCTGCCCCTCGACGACTATGTCAAACGGGACGCCGCCGAGTTGAAGCCGTACTTCGCGGATGTCCACCCGTCGCTGATCGAGGCGATGATGTACCAGGGCCACCTCTACGAGCTGCCGACCGATTTCAACGCCGGCAACATGTTCTACAACGCCTCCCTGTTCGCCAGCGTGGGCGTGGATCGGCCCGCGGACGGCTGGACGAAGGACGACTTCTACAACATCGCCAAGAAGGTCTCGGGCAAGGGCGGCGGTGTGGTCGGCTGGGACTGGGTGGTGCGGCTGTGGGGCAGCTGGACGTCCTGGATGTACGCCAACGGTGGCAACCTGCTGTCCGAAGGCAAGTGGGACGGTGGCGACTGGCTGTGGAACACCTTCTACCCGAACGACCCGGCCGCGACCGGCCGCAAGGGTGGCTGGAAGTGGGGTGACCCGACCGCCAATTCGGCACCCACTGTGGAGGCGCTGGACTTCATGATCCAGCTGCAGAAGGAGGCGCTGTCGCCCCAGCCCGACGTCGGCGGCGGTACCACGCTGCAGGGTCTGTTTGCCAGCAACAAGATCGGTATGGCGATCGGCGGCGGGTTCTGGGCCGGCGGGCTGCACAACGCGGGCATGGCGACCGGGTCGTTCGACGTGCAGTTCTTCCCGAAGTGGAAGAGCCAGCGGCACCTGTTCGGGACAGCCGGGTACGGAATCTTCCAGTCGTCGAAGAACAAGGATCTGGCCTGGGAGTTCCTCAAGACGCTGATCCAGCCCTCGACGATCGACCTGCTGATCCCGGGCAACGACAGTACCCCCACCCGCAAGTCGATGATGACCGCCGCCAAGTATGCCGGCACGGGTCCGACGAACTGGCAGGTCTTCTACGACACGCTGACCAAGTTCGAGGACACCGCGCCGATTCCGGCCCCGCCGTACTACAACGCCATGGCCATCGCGTTGAACAAGCGCACCACTCAGGCCATGTCCAGCGGCAGCGCGAAGGCCGCGCTGGACGGTCTGCAAAGCGACCTCGAATCCGCCGCAAAGAACGTCTGAAGATGTCACCGGTCATCCAGGACCGCGCGCCGTCCCGGCGCGGCGCACGGCCCGACCCCACCGACACCGACGCGGCGCGCCGCCGTGCCCGCAGGGGGGTTGCCCGCCGGGAGGCCCTATTCGGGTACGCGATGGCCTCGCTGTCGCTGATCGCGGTGTTCGTGTTCACCGCCGGGCCGATCGTGGCCTCGTTCGTGTTGGCCCTGTTCAAGTGGGACGCGATCAGCAGTCCGCACTTCGTCGGCCTGCAGAACTTCGACACCCTCGTGCACGACACCACGGTCCGCACGTCGCTCGGGGTCACCTTCAGCCTCGCGGTGACGATCGTCGCGCTGCAGATCATGCTCGGGTTGGGGTTGGCGTTGCTGGTCGCGGGGCGCGCCTCGAAGACCGTGCGGACGGTGTTCCGTACCGCGTTCTTCCTGCCGCTGCTGGCCTCGGCCGCGTCGATCTCCATCGTGATGAGCTACATGTTCGACCAGCATTTCGGCGTCATCAACTACTACCTCACCGGACTGCACCTACCCGCGGTGCCGTGGTTGAGCTCCACCGGCGGTGCCACCGTCACCATCGTGCTGGTCGCCGTGTGGCAGCAGCTCGGGTTCACGTTCATCCTGTTCGTCGCCGCCCTCGGCGCGGTACCGCCGGATGTGGTGGAGGCGGCGAAGATGGACGGCGCGTCCGCCGCCCGGCTGTTCTGGCGGATCAAACTGCCGTTGATCAGCCCGACGCTGCTGTTCGCCAGCGTCATCGGTCTGATCAACACGATGCAGCTGTTCGACCAGCCGTACGTGATGACCAAGGGCGGCCCCGGCGACGCCACCTACACCACCGTGCTGGTCATCTACCAGACCGCGTTCCAGAACCTGCAGTTCGGCTACGCCTCGGCCGTTTCGGTGCTGCTGTTCGCGGTCCTGCTGCTGATCACCGCGGTGCAGTTCGCGATCAGCCGGAAGTGGGTGTTCTACTCATGACCACGACAGCCGACCCACCGCGACTGCGGCCCCGTCGCATCAGGGTCACCACCGTCGCCGGCTTCCTGGTCCTCATCGCCGCTGCGGTCCTGGTGGTGGCCCCGATCGTGTGGGCGCTGAGCACCTCGTTGCGCACCCCGGCCACGTCGTTCGACCAGCCGCCGCACTGGATCCCCACCCACCCGGTATGGTCGAACTACCGGGCCGTGTTCGCTAAAGCGCCGCTGGCCACCTTCATCCTCAACAGCCTGGTGGTCACCGGCCTGATCGTCGCCGGTCAACTGGTCACCTCGACGATGAGCGGGTACGCGTTCGCCATGGTGCGCTTCCGTGGCCAGAAGACCCTGTTCGCGATCATCCTGGCCACCATGATGGTGCCGATGCAGACCACCATCATCCCGGTGTTCCTGCTCATCAAGTACCTCGGCCTGACCGACAGCCGGCTGTCGCTCGTGCTGCCCGCCGCGGCCAGCGCCTTCGGCACGTTCCTGATGCGGCAGTACTTCCTGCAGATGCCCCGGGAACTGGGTGAGGCGGCCCGGGTGGACGGCGCGTCGCACCTGCAGGTGTTCACCCGCGTCTACGCCCGCATGGCGCTGGCACCGATGGCGACGCTGGCGGTGTTGACCTACTCCGCCTACTGGAATGAATTCTTCCGTCCGTTGATTTTCCTGCAGTCCACCTCCAAGTTCACCCTGCCGCTGGGCCTGGTGTCACTGCAGGGATATCTCGGCACCGGCAGCGTGTCGATCGTGCTGGCCGGTGTGGTCATCGCGCTGATTCCCAGCGTACTGATCTTCGTCGCGGCGCAGCGCTACTTCGTCGAAGGCATCGTGGCCGGCTCCTTCCGCTGATCCGTCGGCGACCCACAACCCACAACGCCGCGTCCACGCCGCGATGCGCCGCGCCGCGCCGTGCCAGTTTTGTGAAAGGCCGACACGTGTCCACCTTCGACGCTGATCCGCACCTGCCCACTGTCCACTTGCGACCGCCGCGGAACTGGCTCAACGACCCCAACGGGCTGGTCCACCACAACGGCCATTACCACGTGTTCTTCCAGTACAACCCGCACGGTCCCGACCATGCGAACATGCACTGGGGGCACTTCCGCAGCCCCGACCTGGTGCGGTGGGAACTCATGCCAGTCGCGCTGGCACCCACACCCGGCGGTGAGGACGCTGACGGCTGCTACTCCGGCAACGCCGTGTCCGACGGCGACCGGCTCATCGCGTTCTACTCGGCCTACCGCACCGACCGCTGGTGGCAGCCGGTCACCACGGCCACGTCCACCGACGCCGGCACCAACTTCGTCAAACGACCACTGGCAATGCCGCAGCCACCGGCCGGTACCACGATGTTCCGCGACCCCTACGTGTGGCGCCAGGACCACCGGTGGCGGATGCTGGTCGGCGCGTCGATGGTCGACGGCAGCGCGGCGGCCCTGCTGTACGAGTCACCGGACCTGAAGGCATGGTCCTACCAGGGGCAGTTCGCCGCCGGTGACCCGGGCACCGGGACCGGCTGGGAATGCCCGCAATACGCCACCTTCGGCGAGCGCGGCGCGCTCATCGTCAGCCACTGGCACCCCCAGCATGGGCCGCAGCGCGTCCTGGCCTACACCGGGCGCGAACACGGCGGCCGGTTCGTCACCGGTGACCCCGTGCCGTTGGACCACGGCCCGGACTTCTATGCCCCCGCCCTGTTGCCCGCACCGGACGGCCGGTGGCTGCTGTGGGGCTGGGCACCTGAGGCCCGCAGCCCCGACTGGGTCGGCGACGCCGGCTGGGCCGGCGTACTCACACTTCCGCGCGAACTCAGCCTCACGGAGGACGGAACCCTACGCCAGCAACCGGCCCGGGAACTTTTCGGCCTCCGCACCCGACGCATCCTGCACCACACCGGACAGGTGGCCCGGCAGCCGGTCGAGATTGGTCAGCTCGGTGGCAGCTTCGACCTCACCGCGTCACTGCGCCGCGACCGCCGGCACTGCGCGGGACTGCGCCTGATCACCTCCGCCGACGCCGGCGAGTACCTCGACATCAGCCACGACCCAACCACCGGACAGATCGTAGTGGACCGCGACCACGCCTCCCACGACCCACGCGCCCGCGGCGGTATCTACACCATGCCCTACCCGTATGCGGGAACGCCGGAAGCCACCACAGAGCTGCGCATCATCGCAGACCGATCGATCATCGAATTCTTCACACCCCACGGCCAGGTACTCACCCTCAGAACCTACCCAACCGGCAGCGTGCCCTGGATCCTCCAGGCCCACGCCGGCCACACCGGCACCGCGCAGTTTGCCGTGGATGCGTGGCAGATAGGTCACGACACCACCCACGTCGAGCGCAGGCCCGCCAAGTCCGTCCGGAGGAATGAACATGGGAAAATTCACGAGTAGGTCACTTCTCGTGCCTGTCGTGGGCATGAGCCTCGCGGTCCTATCCGCCGTTTCCAGTCCGGCACAAGCAGTGGCGACGACCGGCACCGCCGTGCACGTCTGGCTCACCGACGTCTCGACCAACACGTGGGTTGCCAGGCAAAGCGACCTGTCATTCCAGACCAAGCAGACGACTACCCCGCTGACCATCAAGGTGGACAGCAGCGTCAAGTACCAACGAGTTCAAGGTTTCGGGGCGGCGCTGACCGACTCCTCCGCCTGGCTCATCGGGAACAGGTTATCCGCCAGTAGCCGAAACACCTTGATGAAGAACCTGTTCGATCCCGCAACTGGTATCGGCCTCAGCCTGATCCGCTCCCCGATGGGCGCCACAGACTTCACCGCATCCGGGAACTACTCCTATGATGACTTGCCCACGGGTCAGACGGATCCGACGCTGTCCCACTTCTCCATCCAGCACGACGTGCCGTACATCCTCCCCGAGTTGCGGCAGGCGCTCGCGCTGAACCCGTCCCTCAAGATCACGGCTACTCCGTGGAGCCCGCCCGGCTGGATGAAGACCTCCGACTCCATGATCGGCGGCACCCTCAAAGACGGGTACGACCCTGTGCTCGCGAACTATTTTGCCAAGTACATCCGCGCCTACCGCAGCGCCGGCGTGCCGATCTCCTACGTGACGCCACAGAATGAGCCGCAGAACGCTCCCACCTGGCCCGGCATGTTCCTGACCGTTCAGCAGGAATCCCAGTTGGTCGCGCAGATGGGCCAGGCGTTCACGGCCAACCGCATTCCCACGCGGATTCTGGCTTGGGACCACAACTGGGACAAACCCTCGTACCCCGAGACGATCTTCCATGGCCCCGCCTCCGCCGACTACGCCGTCGGCACCGGATGGCACATCTACAGCGGCAGCCCCATCTACCAAACTCAAGCCCACAACGACTACCCCGGCAAGGAAATGTACCTGACGGAAGCCACCGGGGGTGTGTGGCAAGCCAGCACCCAGGTCGCGTTCCATGACGCGCTAGACACATGGATCCTCAACGGCACGCGCAACTGGGCCAACGGGATCATGCTCTGGAACATCGCACTCGACCCCGCCATGGGACCGCTCAACAGCGACACGAACGGGATCGGTGTGTGTCGCGGACTGGTGACTATCGACCCGAGCACCGGCGCGGTCTCCTACAATGTCGACTACTACGCGCTTGCCCAGGCCAGCAAGTTCGTCAAACCCGGAGCCTACCGGATCTACTCGAACACCTTCGGGCAAGGAAACATCGAGAACGTTGCGTTCCGGAACCCGGACGGCTCGAAGGCCCTGATCGTATACAACGACGGGAAGGCCGCGAACACCGTCAGTGTCGTCGACGGCACCCAGTCGTTCGACTACACTCTCAACCCCGGCGATGCCGTCACCTTCACCTATTCGGGACCCACGCCGCGCGGCAGCACCCCAGCAGCGACCACCGTCTCGGATCCCACGCACGACTTCACCTTCCAGCCACGGGCAGCGCGGCCCGGGCAGCCCGGGCCAGCTCAGCCGGTTACCGTCACGTACGACCCGGCACTACTGCCCGTCCAGAATGCCATCAGCACCGGAACCAGCGTGCTCACGTACTCCCTCCCGGCCGGAGCCGCCATCGAAACCCCAGGAACTACGCTGAGCCGTAGCCAGTGGACCGTCACGTCGTCGTCGAACGCCGCTGGAGACGGAGCCGCCAACGCCACCGACGGCCATCTCGACACACGCTGGCGCACCGCAATCAAGATGAAGAGCGGCGACTGGTACCAGATCAATCTGGGCAGCCCCACAAGCTTCAACCAAATCGTCCTCGACAACACCGCAAACAATTCCTACGACTCCGTGTTCAAATATCAGGTGTACGTATCGCACGACGGCGTCAACTGGGGGAGCGCGGTCGCCAACGGCAGCGGGGACGTCGGAAAGACGACCATCACGCTGCCACCCCAGACGGCACACTACGTTCGCATCGTCAGTACCGCAGCTGACTTCTTCTACCACTGGGACATCGGCGAGATCAACATGTACGGGTCCTCGGGCGATGATGATTCCATCGCGGCTCCGACAGCGGTGTCGAACGGCCTCCAGCTACAAAGCTGGGTCAGCCCTGACGGTTCCCATGTTGCCGTCGTATACAACGGCACCGCCAGGCGTCAGAGTTTCCCGATGGGCTGGTACACCTACACAATCCCGAGCGGGACCTCGGCCATGTTCACCACACAGAGCCTGTCGAGCTTCCCCGCGCCGGCCCTCAGCGGGCTGACGCCGAACCACGGCACACCCGGCTACGAGTTCACGATCAGCGGTTCCCACCTTGGCAACACACAGGGCCTGGGTGCCGTGTACTTCGGATCCATCCATGCCAAGATCGGCAGCTGGTCGGATACGAGCATCAGTGCTTACGTTCCCAGCGGGCTTCCGACGGGGGCGTACACGATCTCGGTGAATGGAGCCAACGGAGCGTACGCGGGCGAGTCGTCGTTCACCGTCGATGGCCTAGGGACCGCGCTGCCGCGGACCGGTTGGACCGTCACTGCCTCCGATACCAGTCCGTGGCTCAGCGATGTCCTCGGCAACCTGCTGGACGGCGATACCGACACCCGGTACAGCTCCGGAACCGGGCAGCACAACGGCATGTGGATCCAGGTGGACCTGGGGCAAACCCAGACGTTCGACAAAGTCGTGCTGGATTCCGGCACCAGCATCGGCGACTACGCGCGAAGCGCGGACGTGTACGTGTCCGCGGACGCGACCAACTGGACCAAGGTTTCCTCC
>DATEJJ010000344.1:0-2928 GCA_035278125.1 Rugosimonospora sp. | reverse complement strand
GATGGCGTGTTGATATCCCGTGTCTCGCCTCGGTGGGCGCCGTTCTCCAGGCGGTGGGCGGCCATTGTGGTCGGGGCGGTGGCGGCGGTGGTCAGGCGGGTGTGGGCAGTGCGAACAGTCGGGTGAAGATGGTTTGGATGTGGGTGGTCCAGGGCCAGTCGGGTGGGAAATTGAGCCGGCGTTGTCGCTGGCCGTGGGTGAGGCTGGCCGGGGCGTGGAAGATCTGGAATTGCAGGGTGGCTGGTTCGGCGCGGGTCAGGGGGGCGCTGGCGGCGAGGAGTTTGAGCCAGGCGATCAGGTCGGTGGCGATGGCCTGGATGCGGTACCAGGCGGTGTTGACCGTGTACTTGCGGGAGGGCAGTCGCTTGGCGCCGGTGGTGTTGCCGTATTTGAAGTGGTCTTCGACGCGGGCGTGGACCCGGTGCCGGGCGTCGAGCCAGGCGGTTACCTCGTGCGGGTTCTCGTCGGGTTGGGTGGGTGCGGCGTTGGTGGCGAAGGCTTCGTAGCGCCACCCGGCGGTGGCAGTCTGTAGGTCGAGTTCCAGTTGTTCGACGCCTTTGAGGGGCTTGGGTGTGGTGTCGCGCAGGGGTTTGACCCGGCGTACGAACATCCGGAGGCCGGCCGGCCAGGTGCGCAGGTGGGGCAGCAGGTGGGTGATCTCGGCGACCTCGCCGACGGTGCCGGGGCCGGATTCGGCCTCCAGTCGGGCGGGGGTGCCGGGCAGCCCGTCGCAGGCGAGCATCGGTGTCCACGCGGTGGCGGGCAGCAGGGCGATGGCCCGGCCGGTGTGCTTGTCGACGGGCCAGCCCACGGAGTACTCCACCTGCATGCCGGGATCATCCCCGCACGCGGGCTGGTTGAGGGCTTCGAGCCAGGCCAGGAGTTGGTGGGTCGCGCCGGCACCGTCGGCGGTGATCAGCAGATGGCGTCGCCATCGGGCGGGTACCGCGTTGATGGCTCGTTTCAGCACAGCGATGTGGTCGCCGGCGTCGTTGGCGCCAGCGGTACCCGGGCGCAGTTGGTCGGCCAGGCACTCGCCGGTGTTGTCGCAGATCACGGCCATGGGGTGGTGGCCGAAGCGGCCCCGCAACCGGGCGGCCTGTTCCTTGCGGGAGACCGTGTCGATGAAGTGCGCGTCGATGCGCAACACGATCTGATCGCCCAGATCGCCGCCGGGCAGCAGTGCCGGTGGGATCCGTCCGTGCCGGGCCGCGATCAGCGTCCAGACCCGTTCCCGCACACGGGTCCTGGCCGCCTCTACCCGGTCCAGGGCCGAGGGGTCGAGTTCGTCGAGGGCGCGGCAGACAGTGGCTGGCGACGCAACCGGGCCGTACAAGTCCCCGGCGTGGCGCAGGATGTCGATAGCGCGCATCGTGTTGCCGCCGCTGGCCATCATGACTGCGGTGTCGACCGCGACCCGTCCGCGGTCGTGGTCGGGGACGGCATCGTCGCGGCGCAGGGCGCCGGACAGGGCCTGGGTCAGGCCGGTGCGGTCGGCGGTCAGTCGCAGGGTAGCCGCCCCGGCATGCGGAACGACGTGGTCACCACCAGCGGTGACAGTCAACCGCCGGGCCCATCGGGTAGAGTCATGCACGCGAAAAGTGCCTTCCGGTACGGGATCATCTTGGCGTAGACACCTGAGATTCTCCCAGCCTGGAGGCACTTTTCTCTATCCACTAAGGATGGACGAAGCGCAAGATCCTGAAACGCCCAGGTATAGCCCGCACGCCACCGGACCTGGGCCTTGTTGTGCTGCTTGAGCGGGTCAAGCTCCTCAACGACGAGGATCGGAACAAGGATGTGAACGGCAGTCCCGTGTGCTCCGACGAGTTCGTTGAAGTCGATCTCCTCCAGCTTGTTCGGATGGCGGACGTAAACGGTGCTGTCCAGAGCAACAAAGGGAACATTCGGCGACCAGCGCAGGATTTGGTCGTCAAGAGCGCGCAGGGCCTCCTCGAAGGCAGCCGCGCGCTGGTCCAGTTCGGTACTGAGTAGGCCGTTGATGGCCTGGGCCCGGAGGCCTACCGGATCAACGGCAAGGAGAGATAAGAGTCGCCGATAAACTCGGAGTGAGCACCAGACGGTCGATGTCTGTCGCCTGGATATGTCCATATAGCCGTCGAGCGGCTTCGTTCGCCCAGTCTAGATACTGCACCAGCCAGTTGGCATCGGCAGCCCAGGGACCTGAGCGGAGGTTAAACGCCTTGGCCTGGAGGTCTTGAAGGAGGTTGCGGATGGTCTTGCGGTCCGCGCCGGGCGTCGGGTTGACGAGCACTCGACCATCGTGCCATTACCTGCGCGAACGATTGCGCCGGCGCGGCCACCACGAGTACGAAACGCGCACCCGCCCACGGCCGCGCAACGGCACGCCGATCCAGAACGGGCCGAACCGGAAACCCGGACGCAGCCTCATGACGCGCCGCCAAGCCCGCGCGCCTTGGCTTCTCGCGCGGTGAGCCCGTACACGGTGGTGGTAGCTATCCAGTCCGCGTGCTCGCCGTTGATGTAGGTGATGCGCCGGTGGATCACGTGGCGCTCGCAGCACCAGGTCACGATCTCAGTGCCGAAGCTGAGCTCGCCGATCTGGCCGGGAGTGCCGCGGTGGTGCGTGTTTCGAGGCGCTCTTTTGCGCGGCTAGTTCGGAAGCCGAGGCCAAGCCGGGTTCCGCGACGCCATTGCCGTATCGAGGCGCTCCTTTTGCGCGGTAGTTCCGAAGCGGAAGACTACCGAGAACGAGCGGCGCGATGCACCGCAAGGTTTCGAAGCGCTCTTTTGCGCGGGTAGTTCGGAAGGCGGGTTCCTCAAGACCATCGTCGGCTGGGCCGAGGTTTTGAGGCGCTCTTTTGCGCGGATAGTTCGGAAGAGCGGTGACGTGGCATGACAGGCCCGCGCATCACAATGTTTCGAGGCGCTCTTTTGCGCGGGTAG
>DATEJJ010000343.1:0-4863 GCA_035278125.1 Rugosimonospora sp. | reverse complement strand
AACTCGGCTACCCCGACCCGGCCACCATGCTCTGGCCCCTGATCGCCCTGCTCGGCTGCCTGACACCGATCGTGCTGTGGCGCCACGACGTGCGCCGCACCCGCCGCCGGCTGGAGTTGCCGCAGGCGCGTACGCCCGAGTTCGCCGGGGACATCACCCGGGAACTACCCGCAGACGTCCTGGCCCACCACCTCGGCACCAACCTACCCAAACGGCGGAGGGTCAATGGATTCCCGTCGGCCGGCGGGGACGGCACCCGCCAGTCGGCGGGTTGGCCGTGACGGCCGTACGGATGAGCATGGAAGCATCCACTCCCGACTCACCTCTGTGGAGGGTTCCGATGAGGCGCGACTGGTACCGCCACTGGGCAACCGTCCTGTTCGGCGCCGCCACGGTGGGCGCGATGGTGCTGGCGACGCTGAGCATCATCGGCGCCATCTCGGACGATCCGGGGCACGCGACGCCGAGCCGGTCGCCGAGTGTGGCGCCGACCGACGCTCCGGTCGGCGGTGCCGGGGCGGGCTGGGATCCGTAAGGCATTTCTCGGGCCGACCGCCCCGGACGCACGTCACGGCGTCCGGGGCGGTTGGCTGTTCGGGTCCGGTGCTACCGCTGCGGGGTAGGGGACGCGGTCGGGCTCGGTGCCGCGCTCGCCGCCGGGGACGGGCTCGCCGTCGGTGCCGGGCTCGGTATCGCGGTCGGGCTCGGTATCGCGGCCGGGCTCGGTGCCGCGGTCGGGCTCGCGGCCGGCGTGGTACCGGCCGTGGGCGCCACGCCCGGTGCGGCCGTGGTGCTGGCGGTGGGACTGGCCGTCGGTACCGGGGTGGGGACGCCCACGCGCGGGATCCGGATGATGCGGTCGTCGCCGGCGGTCGCCTCGCCGCTGCCGTCCCGGTTGCTGGTGGCCACCCAGAGCGCACCGTCCGGCGCCACCGCGACCGTACGGAGCCGGCCGAACTGGCCGTCCAGCACCGATACCGGCGTGCCGGGCTGGCCGGTGGCGTCCACCGGTACCGCCCAGAGCCGCTCGCCCCGCAGCGCCGCGATGAACAGCGTCCCGTTGGCGAATGCCACACCGCCCGGTGACGCCTCCGCGGGCGGCCAGACCAGGATCGGGTCGCGGTACCGGGAATCGCCGCCCTGCCCGTCCACGAGTGGC
The DNA here is from genome assembly GCA_035278125.1 of Rugosimonospora sp. GTDB lineage: Bacteria > Actinomycetota > Actinomycetes > Mycobacteriales > Micromonosporaceae > DATEJJ01. The sequence goes on along the minus strand of DATEJJ010000343.1, from coordinate 3,704 downwards.
CAGCCGTAGTTGCCGCCCGGCACGACGAGGTTCAGCTCGTCCCCGCCGTCGTCGCCGCACTCGACGTCGAACAGGTGGCCCTGCTGGTCCCAGGCCAGCCCCCGCACGCCGCGGTGGCCGAGGCTGTAGACGAGCGAGCCGGCGAACGGGTTGTCCTTCGGTACCGTGCCGTCCGGGCGCATCCGCAGGATCTTGCCGGCGGGGCTGCTCATGTCCTGCGCGTCCGACCCGTCCCCGGAGTCGCCGATGGCGGCGTACAGCATCCCGTCCGGGCCGGTCGCGATCGTCCCTCCACTGTGGACATCGGTGGGCGTGGCGAAGATGGTGCGCTGGTGGCGGGGTGCGCCGAGCACGAACCGCGCGATCCGGTTCTCCGTGGCGCCCCGCGCGTACGCGTACACCGTGCCGTCCTGCGCGAAGGTGGCGGAGATGGCCAGGCCCAGCAGCCCGACCTCGCCATCGGGTGGTACGCCGGCGATCGCGGCGACCCGCTGCGGTGCCGTACCGGGGCGTAGCCGCAGTACGGTGCCCCGGTCGCGCTGGGCCACCAGGGCGCTGCCGTCCGGCAGGAACGCGATGCTGCCCGGCGTGTCGAGTCTGGTGGCGAGGATCTCGGGACGGGTGAAGTCGAAGCCGCCGATCGGGCCGGGCGCGGGCGGTACGGGGAGCGGGTACTGTCCGGCGTAGGCGTCCAGGATGCCGATGGTGAGCGGGGTGGCGCCCGCCGCGAGGGCGGCACCGAAGAGCAGGCGCCGCCGGGTGATCGGGTGAAGGTTCATTGTCCAACCTTTCTTGAGTGGACCGACAGTGGACCGACGGATCCAGCGTCATCTCTCCCCATCGCGCCGGGTACCCGCCCGGCAGCGGGCATCGACCGCCACCCGACGGGCGACTTACCGCCGGCCGGCGGGTGCCTTGCCCGTGGCTAGCCGATCGGCTAGCGTACGGGTCGGTGTCGGGTTCGCGAGGAGGCCGTGCGATGGCGAGTGTGGGCGTCGTGACCGGTGCGGGGCGGGGCATGGGGTTGGCGTGTGCGCGCCGGATCGCCGGTACCGTCGACGTGTTGCTGCTCGTGGACCTGGACCGGGATACGGCAGCCGCGGCAGCGGCCGGGCTGCCCGGCGCCGAGCCGTTCGTGCTCGATGTCACCGACCCGGACGGACTGGCCCGGCTCGCCGCGCGCGTGTCCGGGCACGGCACGCTGCGGGCGGTGGCTCACGCGGCCGGCATCTCGCCCACCATGGCGGACTGGCGCCGCATCCTGACCGTCGACCTGGTCGGCACCGCGCTGCTGGCCGAGGCCCTGCGCCCGCTGGCCACCACCGGTACCGCGATGGTGTGTTTCGCGTCGATGGCGCCGCTGCTGGCCAACGTGCAGCCCGACGCCGAGGCGGCCGCGCTGCTGGACGCCCCGCTCGATCCGCGCTTCCTCGACCGGCTGCGCGAGGTGCTCGGCCCGGCGATCGAGAACACCGGGCTGGCGTACGCGTGGGCGAAGCACGGCGTGCAGCGCTTCGTGCGGCAGGAGGCGGTACGGCTGGGTGCGGCGGGTGCGCGTATCTGCTCGGTGTCACCGGGCATCATCGACACGCCACAGGGGCGGCAGGAGGCCGCCAGCCACGCGAGTATCGCCCGCTTCGTGGCGCAGACCCCGCTGGGCCGCACCGGCAGCCCCGAGGAGGTCGCCGCCGTGGTCGCGTTCGCGCTGTCGACCGATGCCGGCTTCCTCAACGGCGTGGACATCCTCATCGACGGCGGGCTGTGCGCCGCGGTGGCGGGTTCCCGGTAGCGGCTCAGCCGCTCCGCAGCGGGAGGATCAGTGCGGAGGGGTGCGCGGGATCGTGGTACACCGCCTGGTCCGCGGCGCGCAGCGTCGTCGCGCTGGCGTGCGGCTCGCCGGTGCCGGGATTGCGGGCGTACCGGGGGAAGGCGCCGCTGGAGACCTGGACGCGGATACGGTGTCCCCGCCGGAACCGGTACGCGGTGGGCCACAGCCGCACGGTGACGCAGCCGGGTTCGTCGGCGGTGGTGAGGCTGACCAGACCGTCGCAGACGTTGCCGGAGCGGCCACCCGGGTCCACGTCGCAGAGCCGGACGAACACGTCGGCGTACCGCAGGCTGGAGCGGAACCAGATCTCGGCGCTGACCTCCCCGACGGCCTCCACGTCCCGGTCGAGCACGGGCGTGGTGTACGTGAGCACGTCCGGTCGCGCCTCCAGCGCGCGGTTGTCCACCCGGCCGCCGTCGAACATGCGCACCCCACCGGTGGCGGGTGTCGGATCGGCCGGGTCGTAGCGGTACCGGTCCGGCTCCGACCCGGCGGGCGGCTGGCCGGACAGGCCACCACCGGGCTGGAGGTGGAGGCGCTGCGCCGGGTAGCCCGCCGGTGGCCACGCGTCGAAGTCACGCCAGGCTTCCGCACCCATCACGTACAGCCAGACCGGCGCCCGCTCCGGTGGCTGCCGGTCGCGGGCGTGGGCGAGCCCGAACGCGATCGACTCCAGCAGGACACCGCCGTCCAGGCCGGTGTGCGTCCACGGCCCGACGGTCAGCCGGGGCGCGCGCCCGGCGTCCTGGAGGATCCGGAAGTCGCGCAGCTGGCCCGGGAGGAAGATGTCGTACCAGCCGCCGACCAGGCTCACCGGTACGGTCACCTGTGCGACCCGGTGGCGGTGGTCGATGCCGGCCCAGCGGGGCGAGTCCGCGTCGTGGGTGAGGATGTCCTGCACGTACTCCAGCCGGTGGCCGGCAGCGTCCACATCGGACTCGCCGAGGGGCAGCCGGCGCAGCGCGCGGCGGTTGCGGCGCTTGCTCGTCAGCTGGCGTAGCACCATCCCGGGCCGGGACAGCGAGTCGACCAGCACGCCCCAGCCGAACGGCGTCTCCAGGGACAGCCCGTCGCGGCGCAGGAACTCCAGGGTCAGCGCGGACTCGGTCACCTGCGGGATCATCGCTTTGACCTCGGTCGGCAGCCGGTCGGCGACCGCCCACTGCACGTACCCGAGGTAGCTGGCGCCGATGAGCACGATGGAGCCGGCGAACCACGGCTGCTTGACCACCCAGTCCACTGTGGCCAGTCCGTCGGCGCGCTCCTGCCGCAGCGGGTCGAACGTCCCGCCGGAGCCGAAGGTACCGCGCACGCTCTGCAGGAGGACCTGGAAGCCGCGCTCGGCCAGCGGCAGGGCCATCATGTTCGCGATCATGCCCTGACGCCCGTACGGGCTGCGCATCAGCGCGACCGGCAGCGTGTCACCGCCCGACCGCGGCGCCAGCCGGGTGGCCAGCAGCTCGACCCCGTCCGGCATCGGTACCCGCAGATCGCGCTGCACGACCACGTCGCGGGTGAGGGGCGCGTCCAGCTTGAGCACGCGCTGCATCAGGTGGCTCGTGGGTTTCAGCGGGTCACGTCCCATGCGGTGTCCCTTCCGGGGTCGGTGCGCGCCGCTCGATCCCGGCACACTAGCCGATCGGCTACCCGTCGGGCAAGCCTCTTTCGGCTGCCGTATTTTCAATTTGTGAGACGTTGATTTTCTTAGTATGAGAATGTAGTTTCCGGACCAATCCATCGACCCGAGGAGGCGAGATGCGAGCCGTGAACGAGGCGGCCGGCTCGACCGCGGTCAGGCGCCTGCTGATCGACGGGAAGCTGGTCGAGGCCGAGCGCACGTTCCCGACGCTCAACCCGGCGACCGGCGCGGTGCTCG
>DATEJJ010000342.1:0-2234 GCA_035278125.1 Rugosimonospora sp. | reverse complement strand
GCGGAGGCGCGGAAGTGGCGCATGCCGTGCAGCTTGGTGGTACGCATGCCGGCCCGGGTGGCCAGCCGCTTGTACACCCGGCTGAGGTACTCGGGGTGGTAGGGCCGCCCGTCTTCGCGGGTGAACACGTAGTCGCTGTCGTGGTACGCCGCGCCCCAGGTCTCGCGTTCGGTGGCCTGCTGGGCGCGCCAGGTTGTGAGCACGTTGAGGGTGCCGTCGTCGAGGTGCACGATCCGCTCGTCGCCGGCCTCGGTCTTGGTGGACTTCTCCCGGACCTGGTAGCCGACGGTGGTGCGCTGGGTGCACACCACGATCCGGCCGGTCTTGAGGTCGACGTCGGCCCAGCGCAGCCCGGCCAACTCGCCCCGCCGCAGCCCGGAGTGCCCCGCGACGAGGACGAACGGGTAGAGGCGTTCGTCGCTGATGGCGTCGAGCATCTCGCCGTAGCCCTCCGGGGTGGGCGGCCGGACCTTCCGGCGCTCCACCTTGGGCAGTTCGGCGTCGGCGGCGACGTTGCGGGTCAGCAGCCCGGCCCGGACCGCGCTTTTCAGCGCGCCGGACACGATGGCGTGGATCCGTTTGATCGTGACCGGGGACAGTGGTCGGGGTACCGGCACCCGCCGGGGTTTGATCATGCGGTTGCGGCCGGCCAGCCGCCGCGCCGTGTTCTCGCGTTCCGCGTCCTCGGCGTGCGCGGCGTTGGTGGCCTGGGCCTGCGCGATCAGGTCGGCGCGTTCCTGGGCGATCTCCCGGTACATGCGGGTGATGTCCAGGCCGCGTAGCTCGCCGACCTTGCGGTGTCCCAGCTTGGGTTTGAGGTAGTCGCGGATCTGGTCCTGGTAGGTCCGTGCGGTGCTCTCCTCCAGTTCGCCGCGTGCCACCTTGGCGGCCAACCACTCGTCCAGCCAGGGTCCGAACAGCATCTTCCGGTCCACGGGCAGGTCACCGGCCCGGTCCTGGCGGATGACCTCGGCGCGGGCGTCGGCGGCTTCCTTGGCGCTGGCGTAGCCGCCGTCGGTGAGCTGGCGGCGCTTGCCGTCGGGGCCGGGTGGCAACTCCACCATGTAGCTCCACTTGTGGACGCGGCACCGGTCGGCCGGGCAGGTCTGGGTGCAGCGCTGGTACACGCCTGTGTACTTGTGGGATTTTCGGTACATCACCTTCTCCTTGACGCGGCCCGCGCCGCACCCGGTGTGCGGCGCGGTGGTCCAGCGGTCCTACACCCTCCCGGCGCGGCGGGTGGTGGGGAGCAGGCCGAGGTTCTTGGCCCGGCGGGACCAGTTCTTCAGCTGGCCGTCGGTCACGCCGGGGACGCCGCGGGCCTCCAGCTGTTCGGCGACGTAGCGCCACGGCTTACGCGCCGGCTCACCGCCCACTGCTTTGGCCTCCCGGTAGAGGGCGGCGACCTCGGCGATGAAGTCGTCGCCCCGTTCGACCGGGCGACCCGCCCCGCGCGTCCCTGCTTGCGGCGCACGGCGCGGCTTGGGTTGCCGGGGTGGCGGTGTGGTGGGCCAGGCGCCGTGGCGGCGGGTGGCCTCGACCACCGCGGCGACCCGCACCGAGCGCAGCACCGCCGCGGTGAGCACCCCACCGGTGGGTTGCATCCGTGTCGGTGTCTGGGTGTACGCGTGGAGGTCGAGGCCGACCGGCACCGCGGTGCCGTTGATTCTGGCCCAGTGCACCGTCAGGTGCCACACGTGCCCGTCCGGGTCCACGTGGGACTCGCGGATCGCGCCGAGAGGTGTCGCGTGCCGCGTCATCGCATCCCCGTCATCGCCGATGATGCATAGAGCGTAGACGCGGTCACAGGTGGAGCGCAACATGCTTTCCATTGTGGACGGTGGCCGGTCAGGGACCGGTCGTGGAACCGGGTGGGACGGGGTCCGGGACGCCGAGCGCGGCGAGGACGGCGGCGCGGGAGACGCGCAGGTAGCGTCCGAGGCGCAGGACCGGAACGGGGAACGTTCCTTCGCGGGCCAGGCGGTACGCCTCGTCGCGGCCGATACCGAAGGCGCGTCCCGCGGTGGGTACGTCGACCGTGACCGGCCAGGCGCGGACCTCATCTGGTGTCGGTACGGACGTGCTCATGGTTGTTCCCCGCCGCGGAATGGTCCCGGTGCCCTGTGACGGGACAGGTGCCGTACCGGGGAGACTCGGCGGAAGAGCGCGGGATACTGAGGCCCTGGTCACGGTGGTGTTGCGGCATGGGGGGCATCCTTTTCGCTTCTCGGGGC
>DATEJJ010000341.1:0-5428 GCA_035278125.1 Rugosimonospora sp. | reverse complement strand
GCGGTGCGGGCCACGAGCACCACGTCGGCGCCGGCGGCCGCGCTGCGCGCGGCGATGGCGCGGCCCAGGCCGGGCCCCACTCCGGACACCACGACCACCCGGTCGGCGAGCAGCATCGTCCCCTCCTGTCCTGCGGCCCCGCCCGCCGTCAACCGAGCATCCGGTCGGCGACCGCTGCCTGCCGGGCGGCGATCCGCGCACGCCACTGGCTCTCGTCGATGGGTGTGTGGTACGGCAGCCGGTCCGGCAACTCGGCCACGGGCACGATGTCCACCTGCGGACCGTCCTCAGGGGACAGTTCCCGGGACAGCCGCTGCCAGCGGAGCTGGACGTAGCCGCGGGAGTGGCCGGTGCGCTCCAGCCAGTTGGCGACACCGGGGTCGCGCTCGCTGATGACGAAGCGGAGCCGGCCGTCCGGGTCGGTCACCGCCTGGGGCACGGTCAGGCTGGTCTGGTGGTTGATGTAGTCCAGCGAGACGTACCACATGGTGCCGAGCTGGATGCCCTGGTACGGCGCGTCGGAGGCGGGTACGGTCACCACCATCGCCTGGTCGTCGGCGAGGTCGTAGTGCCCGACCGATGAGTACTGAGTGGACAGTCCGCCGGGCGTGCGGCGCGGCGGGGTGAGCGTGTTCACCGGCAGCGTCAGGTAGAACCGCTCGGGGAAGGCGAGGAAGGTGCGCAGCCGGCTGATCAGGATCTTGCCGGCCACCCCGTACCGGCGGGCCAGCACCTCCCGGCGCACCGGCGGCGGGGCCGCGCCGATCCGGTCCACGCGCTGGATGCGGATGGTGCCGCGCTGCTCGGTCGACCAGTCACTGTAGACCTCGCGCACGATGAGCATCGCCGCGCCGGGCGGGAGGCCGAACGCGCCGGGTCCGGACAGCCCGCGCCCGAACCGGATCTCGAAGCTCCCGTCCGCGGCGGTCGGGATCTCCCGGTCGTCGAAGGCGGTGAGGCTGTCCGGCACCTGTACCGGTGAATAGTCGCCGTTGAGCACCTGGAAGCTGAGGTCCGCGGTGCTGCCGCGCCGGCCGGTCACCACGTACTCCGCGTCGTCGCGCAGCCACGCGTGGAAGTACAGCGTGTCGGGGTTGTCCAGGCCCATCTTCGTGTACGGGCCGGTGGACTGGATGAAGTAAGGGAAGTCCCGCTCGTACGCCCACGCCATCTGCATCGACGCGCGGATGCTGCCGGCGAGGTAGTCGTACCCCTCCAGCAGGTCCTGTTCGGTCTTGACGTGCGGGGCGGCCTCGATGACCTTCTCGGCCTCGGCCATCGCCTCGGCGAACGCATCGGTGAGCACCGTGACACCCCTTTCTCGGCTGCTGGCCATCACAGTAGAACCTGTTCTAGTGTGATGGGTCAAGACATGTTCTCGGGTGCGGGGTGGTGGCGGCGGTGACTGGGACGACGATGCGTGCCTACCGGATGCTCGATTGGGCGCAGCAGCCGCGCGCCGTCGAGGTGCCGGTACCCGCGCCCGGGCCGGGGCAGGTGCTGGTGCGCGTCGCCGGCTGCGGCCTGTGCCGCTCCGACCTGACCATGCGCGGGCTGCCCAAGGTGATGGGGGAGCGGATGGGTTGGGCCATGCCGTACACCCTCGGTCACGAGGTGGGCGGCTGGGCGGCGGCGGTCGGCGCGGGTGTGACCGGCGTGTCCGAGGGCGACGCGGTCGCCGTGGTCTCGCCCACCTCCTGCGGCGGCTGCTGGCACTGCCTGCGCGGGATGGACAACGCCTGCCCGAACGGCCTGGCCGGGCGCGGGTACGGGCGGGACGGCGGGCTGGCCGACTACGTGCTGGTGGACCAGCAGCGCGCGGTACTGCGGCTGCGCTCGCTCGACCCGCACCACGCCGGCCCGCTCACCGACGCCGGCGCGACCGCCTACCACGCGGTACGCCGTGCCCTGCCGCGCGTGGTACCCGGCGGGACCGCGGTCGTGGTGGGCGCCGGCGGGCTGGGCGCCTTCGCCGTACAGTTCCTCCGGCTGCTCACCGCCGCGCGGGTGGTCGCCGTGGACACGAACGAGGAGCGGCTGGCGTACGCGCGTTCGATCGGCGCCCACGACGCGCTCGGCGACCTCGGCGCGCTGGACCGCCGGGAGCGGGTGGACGCGGTGCTCGACTTCGTCGGTACCGACGCCACCATCGCCGCCGGCACGGCGGCGGTACGGCCCGGCGGCGCGTACGGGCTGGTCGGCTCGGCCGGCGGCAAACTGGACAAGGGCTGGTTCGGCGGGCTGCCCAAGGACGGCGAGGTCTACACCTTCCAGGGGTCCACAGTGGCCGATGCGCAGGAGGTGCTCGGGCTGGCCGACGCGGGCCTGATCCGCAACGAGGTGGAGCCGGTCCCGTTCGACGGCGTGGCTGACGCGTACGCGCGCCTGGCCGCCGGAGCCCTGCGCGGCCGGGCGGTCGTGCTGCTCGACTGAGCCACCGCTCAGCAGCCGCTCCTACATCAGACGGCGCACTCTCGCACCCGTATCCCGATTCCGAATACCCGTAGCAATCGTGTTGCTACGTTCTGCTTTGGGCTGGGTGCGAGAGGTTCGCCTCCGATCGGTGACCCGCACCCGCGCACATCACCGAGCGGTGACGGAGCGGAGGAGAGCCGTACATGCGCATGAGGAAAAAGTTAGCCAGATCCCTGGCGCTGCGCGTCGGGGTAATGTTCGCGGTGGTGGTGGCCACCGTCGGCGCCATCGCCACACCCAGCTACGCGGTCGGCACGCTCACCCTGAGCAGCGCCAAGGGACCCGACGGCGGCGGCAACAGCATCACGGCCACGGCCAGTGGCGCGACGCTGACGACCAGCGGCATGGCGGTCCTGCTCTCGCTGGTCACCTGCCCGGCCTACCCGGCGTCGGTGTCGGCGACCAACTTCACGTACACCAGCGGCGTGGTCAGCGGCGGCCCGATCGCCGCGACCGGCGTGACCTCCACGACCACCGCGGTCACCTTCACCGTGCCCAGCACCCTGCAACTGCCGTCCAACGTGCCCAGCGTCTCGATGTACGTGTGCGCGTACACCGCGACCACCGCGGCCACGGCGGTCACGGCGGGTACCAGCGCGGCCGGGTACACAGTGGTCAGTCCGGACGTCAGCAACACGCTGAAACTGGCCCCGCACATGGGACCCAGCGGTAGCGGCACCGTCGTGGCGACCACCTGGGACGTGGTCAACGCCGTCGCCGGCCCGTCGTACGCCGTGGGTACGGTGTTCGAGTTCCAGTACGGCACGTGCAACGTCGCCTGGCAGGCGGCCGCCACCATCACGTCCAGCGCGGGCATCGTACCGGTGACCACCGCGACCCTGAGCACCAACACCGCGACCATCACCGTACCGAGCACCCTGGCCCTGCTGACCACGCAGAACACGGCGGCGTATTCGCTGTGTGCCTACAGCGCGGCCACCACCACGGGTACCCTGCTCTACTGGACCGCGCCCAGCGGGTACATGCTCGGCACCACGATGACCGTGAGCCCTGCCAACGGTCCCAGCGGCGGTGGCAACACCGTCATCGCGACCGCGCCGTCGGGTACCTTCCAGGCCGGCACCGTGGTCGAGTTCCAGGTCATGGGTACCGGCGTGACCGGGAACTGCTCGGCCGTGTACACCACGCCCGCCACGGGCTTCGTCGCCTCCACCGACGTGCGGGTGCTCAGCGACTCGCGCCTCGCCATCGTGGTACCGAGCATCTCCAGCGCCAACGGGTACAACGTGTGCGCGTACGGCACCGCGAACACCAGCTCGGTGCTGGTCGCCGGTACCGCGGGCATCTACACCGTTGCCGCCGCGGCGACGGTCACGTCGATCAGCCCGATCTCCGGCCCGGCCATGGGCAACACGACCATCACCGTCTTCGGTACCAACCTGGCCGGCGTCACGAGCGTCACCCTGGGCGGTACCGTGCTGACCCCGACCCGGGTCACCTCCACCTCGTTCGCTGTGGTCACCCAGGCGCACGTGGCGGGCGGGCCGTACTCGCTCATCATCAACTCGCCGAGCGGCCTGTACACCTTCGCGAACGCGTACACGTTCACCAACGGCATCCAGGTGATGCCGGACCACGCGAACAACACCGGGAACGTCGACCTGGACGTGACGGGTGTTGGCTTCGTGAACATCACGTTCACCTCCACCGACACCAGCGGCGCGAACCCGAACACCAACGACGGGCACGTGTACCTGGTGCCGGGCGCGTACGACCCGACTCCGGTGGTGACCGCCTTCAAGACGGTAGCGCAACGGTTGGAGTGCCTGGACGTGCTGGTGGTCAGCGACACGGAGCTCGTCTGCACCATGTGGCTGGCGGGTAACCAGGGCAGCAGCCGGCGACCGGCGGCACCCTCGGGTACCAGCGTGATCACCACGTTGGGCTCCACCGCGGCGACCACGACGAGCGCGACGTTCTCGCAGAGCGATGTCGGCCTCGGGATCAGTGACGGTGGCACGAACTTCGCCCCCGGCACCTACATCGCCGCGGTCAACAGCCCGACCTCGATCACCCTGTCCACGGCGGCTCCGGCCGGTGACGGCTCCACGCCGGCGACGGTGTCGTACCTGATGCCACGCACCATCACCGACGGCGCCACGACCTCCGGTTCGGCCACGGTGGGCACCGCGGGCGCGGCCAGCACGGATGTCGGGCGTCTGGTCTCCGGTCCGGGCATCCCGGCCGGTACCACCATCACCGCCGTGACGACCGGCGGCAGCGGCAACATCACGCTGTCGAACGCCGCCACCGTGACGGGTACGAGCGTGAGCGTCGCGATCGGCCCGCTGCCGGTCATGGTGGGCACGTACACGGTGACCATCGTGAACGACGGCCGGGCAGTGGACGAGTCGACCAACGTCGACTACATCCAGTCGGTCATCTCGAGCGGATCGACGTTCACGGTCGCTCCGTACTGATCGGCGGATCAGTCAACAACACCAAGGCGGCGGCCCGGGCAACCCCCGGGCCGCCGCTGGCACATTGACGTGGTATCCCGTACCCCCTCCAGGGGGTCTGGAAGCACACAGCCCGGAACGACCACCCACCACGCGAGCCCGCTCAGGCCAGGTTTTCGGCCGGGACGGACGGCGCCGGTGTCGCGAGTTCGGTGAGTCGCCGCACGACCAGGCTGCGGACCTGCGCGGCCGTCTCCCGGTAGGCGGCGGGGCGGCCGTGTGGGTCGGGTATGTCGCGGGTGTCGTCCAGGCACAGCACGCGAGCGGAGGCGGGTGGGTGTAGCGCCTGGACCGCGTCGCGTTGGGCGGTGGTCATGCAGTACACGACGGTGGCGCGGGACAGCATCCGGGGGGTGAGCCGGCGGGAGCGGTGTGGCCGGGTGGGTACCCCCAGGTCGCGTAGCGCTGTGGCGGCCTCGGCGGTGAGGGGGGTGCCGGGTGTGGCGGTCAGGCCGGCGCTGGCGACCTGCCAG